>DAHWHV010000651.1 GCA_027335545.1 Clostridia bacterium | reverse complement strand
CCTGCCGGCGGCGCTGGCCCTGTCCCTGGCCGGGGCCGCCCTGGCTCCGGGCGGCCCGTTGCTGGCGGCTGCGGCGCCCGGTGGCACGGCCCCCGCCGGGGCGGCCGGAGGGGGCGGGGGCGCCTCGGGCACCGGGCGGATCACCTCGCCGAATTCCGTCACCGACATCCGCGGCAACTTCGCCTACTACGACATCCTAGAGCTCATGCAGGCCGGGGACATCCCCGTGCCTGCCGACGGGCTGTTCCACCCCGACGCCCCGGTGACCCGACTGGCCTTCACCCTGTGGTTGGCCTCCGCCCTCGGGCTGCGGCCAAGCAGCACGCCGCTCCCCTTCCTGGATACGGCCACCCTGCCCCAAGCCCAGCAGCGGCTCCTGGCCGCCGCCGTCGCCTCCGGCCTGATCCAGGGGATGCCCGGCAAGCTCTTCGCCCCCTCGGCCCCGATCACGCGCGCCCAGCTCGCGGTGATCTTCGGGCGCGAACTCGCCGCCAAGGGCCAGAAACCCGACGCGCGTTACTTCCAGATCTGGCAGGACGGCTCCACCATTCCGGCCTGGGCGCTCCCGGCGACGATCCCGATGAAGGACGACCTCATCCACGGCCTGCCCTGCGCGCCCGAGGCCTGTTTCGGCCCGTACCAGAACGCCACCCGGGCGCAGGCCGCGACCCTGATTGTGCGTTACATGGCGTATCTGACGGCCCACTTCCATCAGGCGCCCCTGCCGACGGCCCAGCCCGGCGGGTTCGTGATGGGGTTCTGGGACAGCGGGACCCCAGAGGCCTATGCGAATCTGACGCGCTACGGCGGCTCCATCAACCAGGTGGTGGACGGGGGTTACGACATCCTGCCCGGCGGGGTGCTGAGCGGCTTCGACAACTCCCAGAACCTGGCCTGGGCGGCGCAGCACCCCGGGACGCAGATGTGGATGATGGTCCAGGCCATGGGGCCGTCGGAATACGCCTTCCTGAACCACCCCTCCCAGGAGCAGGCGATCATCGCCTCGGTGGTGACGGCCGTGCGGCGGGCGGGCTATGCCGGGGCCGACTTCGACATCGAGGTGCCGCCCGCCGCGGACCGCACGGCGCTGACGGGCTTCATCACCCAGGCGGCCGCCGCCCTGCACGCGGTCGGGGCCAAGATCTCCGTGGACGTCACGATGCCGATCCAGCCGAACCCGGGGTCACCGGACGTCGGGCCCTACGACTACGCCGCCCTGGGGGCCGTGTGTGATCGCGTCAATCTCATGACCTACTCCTACCACTGGCCGGGCGGCTGGCCCGGCCCCGTGGCGCCCCTGCCCTGGGACCAGGCGGCCCTCCGTTTCGCGACCCGTTACATCCCGCCCTCCAAGGTGGTCCTGGGGGTCCCGGCCTACGGGTACATCTGGAACCGCCAGACGCTCGGGGCGACGGCGTACTGGGTCTCCGGGATGTGGAACGAGGCCAACGCGCACGCGGCCAGCGTCTCCTACCAGGCGGCGGCCGGCGAGAACACCTTTTCCTTCAACGACGGCAGCCCCCAGGTCGGCTGGTTTGTGGGCGGGGTCGGGCTGCGGCAGAGGGTGCAGTTGGCGCATCAGATGGGGATCAAGGGGATTATCGCCTGGCGGCTGGACTACGGGGTTCACACCTGGTGGCCGTACTGGACGCAGCTCTTCGCCGAATACCGCTGAGCCATCGAGCCCGTGCGCCGGCGAGCCCAGGGCAGCGGCCCGCGCGACGACACGCGGGCCCGCCGCCCCTCCCCGCTGGGCCCCGCGCGCCCGGGGGGAGCCCGGCCCGCTGCCTGGACCCGGCCGCATGGCCCCGTCGGGCCCGTTTCCCGCTCCCGATCGCGCGCGTCGCAGCCCCGGTCGCCGTTCGCCCCGCTAGGTCGGCGAGGCCGGCCCGGGCGGCGGGACCTCGCCCGGCGATCCCGGGCGGGGGGCGCGCACGTGCCGCAGGCGCCGCCGACGCACGCGCCGCGTCTCCAGCCACGGGGGCATGGGCGCCTCAGGGGGCGGCTCGCGGTAGAAAACGGCCGCGACGGCCGCCAGACAGCCGATCAGGGTGATGACCCCGGTGCCGTTGAGCATCAGGGGCAGGGAGACCAGGCCCAGGAGCGTCGCCTGCAGGACGGCTACGGGCAGGCGCAGCGGGCTCCGCCGGAGATTGAAGAGGACCATCACCGACACGGCCGCGATGGGCAGGGGCAGCACCCAGACGTGCCCGCCGATCACGGCCAGGAACACGGCGCTGAGCAGGCCGACCCCGGCCGAGATGCCCAGCAGGCCGACCCGGGGGTCCGACACCGCAACACCCCTCCCACCGGAGGCCGGGGCGCGCGTCGACACGCCGCCGCGACCGCAGACGAGTCTACACCATGGGGCGCGTGGGCGCGCGCGGCAGGCCATGGGGTCCCTGGGGGCTCCCGGCAGCGATCGCGGGTGTCAGGGCTTGCCGGCCCGGGGGTGCCCGCGGGTTGGTGTTCGTTGGGGGTGGTGGATGTGGGTGGGGTTGGTGTGCGTGCAGAAGGCGCGGCCGGAACCCCGCCCGCGCGCCTCCGGGGGGCGTCCCGGCCCGGCAGGCCGTCGGCGCGCCACCGCGAATGCTCCAGGCAGGCAGGGGCGCCGCGGCCGGCGCCCTGCGGGGTTGCGCGGCCCGGCCAAAGGGGGCCTGGCGGGTGTCGGATCTTCGCCTGCTGATCATCACCGGGCTCTCGGGCGCCGGCAAGACGGAGGCCTGCCGCGCCCTGGAGGACTCCGGCTACTATGTGGTGGACAACCTGCCGCCCGCCCTCATCCCGACCTTCGCGGAACTCTGCCGCCAGAGCGGGGGGATCGACCGCGCCGCGCTGGTGGTCGACATCCGGGGACGGGAGTTCTTCGCGGACGCCCAACTGGCCCTGGGCCAACTGGAGGCCCTGGGCATCCCGTTCGAGATCCTGTTCCTGGAGGCCGACGACGAAACGCTGATCCAGCGCTACAAGGAATCCCGGCGGGCCCATCCCATGGCGCGCGGTGGGCGCGTGGCCGACGGGATCAGCGAGGAGCGCCTGCGCCTGGGCCCGCTGCGGGCGCGGGCGCACCGCACCCTGGACACGGGCCGCCTGCGCCAGGCGGAGTTGCGGGCTCGCCTGCGGGAGATGTACGGAGACCCCCAGCCCCCCCGACTGCGCATCTCCGTGGTCTCCTTCGGCTTCAAGCACGGCCTGCCCGCCGACGCGGACCTCGTCCTGGACGTGCGCTTCCTGCCCAATCCCCACTACGTGCCGGGGCTGCGGGCCGGCAGCGGCCAGGATGCCGCCGTGGCCGAATACGTGCTGCGCTGGCCGCTCACGCGCCAGTTCCTGGGCTTGGCCTACGCCCTGCTGGACTTCCTGGTCCCGAACTACCAGGCGGAGGGCCGGGCCGAACTGATCATCGCCGTGGGGTGCACCGGCGGCCGGCACCGCTCGGTGGTGATCGCCGAGTCGCTCGCCGCACACCTGCGCGCCGCAGGGTGCAGCGTGGCGGTGGTGCACCGCGATTGCGAGGCCGAAGGTCCCGATGCCGACCCCCGCCCGGGGCTCGACCAGCCCGCCGCAGAGGGTCCGGACGGCCCCCCGCCGGTGCCTTGACCG
>DAHWHV010000648.1 GCA_027335545.1 Clostridia bacterium | reverse complement strand
GTCCTCCCACCGTCCACTGGTCGAGGAGGCCGAGACGGCCTCCAGGACGGCCTGGTTGGCCACGCCGTCGTCGAAGTTTGGCGCGGGGGATCGACCGGTGGCGATCCCGTCCATCAGCGCGGAGACGAGGTGGACGAAGGTGTGCTCGTAACCGATGATGTGGGCCGGGGGCCACCAATTGCCGGCGTAGGGGGGCACCGCCTCTGTGCAGTTGATCGTCCGGAAGCCCTGCTGCCCAACCCGGTCCGCATGGAAGTAGAGCTGGAGATTATTCATGTTCTCGAGGTCCCAACGCAGGGACCCCTTGCTGCCGTTGATCTCGAAGCGATTGCCGTTGCGGTTGCCACCGGCGAAGCGGCTGGCCTCGAAGACCCCGAGGGCACCGTTGCGGAAGCGGGCCAGGAAGAGGGCGGCGTCGTCCACCGTCACCTCCCCCATGCGCCGGGCGGCCCCGGCCGAGGCACCCCAGGCACCCTCGCCGCTGGTATCCAGCGGGCGCTCCTTGATGAAGGTGTGCAGGAGGCCGGAGACGCTCTCGAACTCCCCGACCAGGAACCGCGCCAAGTCGATGATGTGGGCGGAGAGGTCGCCGTGCGTCCCGGAGCCGGCCACGTCGCGCTGCAGCCTCCACACCAGGGGGAAGGCCGGGTCCATGATCCAGTCCTGCAGGTACTGGGCGCGAATGTGGTAGATCTCCCCGAGTTCGCCGGAGGCGATCAATTGGCGGGCGAACTGCACTGCCGGGGCGAACCGGTAGTTGTGGCAGATCATGTGGACGACCCCGGCCCGGTCCACGGCGGCCTTCATGCGTCGCGCCTGGTCCAGGCTCAACGCCAACGGCTTCTCGCACAGGATGTGCTTGCCCGCCGCCGCGGCGGCGATCGCGATCTCGGCGTGCAGGTTGTTGGGGGTACACACGTCGACCAGGTCGATGTCGGGACGGGTCACGAGCTTGCGCCAGTCGGTCTCGTGGCCCTGCCAGCCCATCCTGGCCGCGGCGGCGGCCACCCCCGCCTCGTCGCGCCCGCAGATCGCAGTCATCACCGGCTCGGCCTGCAGGTCGAAGAAGCGCGCGACATCGTAGTAGGCGTGGCTGTGCGCCTTGCCCATGAACTTGTACCCAACCATCCCCACCCGCACCTGCCTGGGCATCGAGACCCCTCCCCGTGGCTTGCCTCACACTCCATCCACGCCAGGAGTTCCGGGGACGGGCGGGCCGTTCCTGCCGACCGGGCAGGACGGGTCACCCCGCGCCCCGAGGGTGCCGCGCGTTTGCGCACCGCCTGGGCGGCGGCGCCTCTTTTCGCGGGCCCTGAATCACCAGGGCAGTGGGGCGGAGGGCCTCGGGCCCCGGCATCCGGAAGCGGATGCTGCAAAGAGCGGGCTCTTGCAGCATCCGCTACCGCAAGTGGGCCCCATCGTTGTAGCGACAGAGGTGCACCGCCCCGGTGGCGAGGCGGAGGTGGTGGATGCAGGCGTTGCCCTGGACGACCTGGACGGAACCGTCCTGCGGCGCCCCGAGCCAGGCGCGCAGGAGGAAGGCGTTGAAGGTGCCGTGACCCACGACGGCCACCCGCCCCCCCCGCGGCACGGCAGAACCCAGGCGGTCCACGACGCGCGCCGCCCGAGCCGCCGCGGCCGCGGCGGACTCCGGGCCGGGGTGGCCGGGCCAGCGCAGCGCGGCCTCGTAGCGAACCGCGGGGAACGCCCGCCGCAAGGCCTCGACGGCCTGTCCGTCCCCGGGGTGGGCTCGGTTCATCTCCGCCAGGTCGGCCCAACACCACCAGTCGCAGCCCGCCGCGGCGACCAGCGGCTCCGCCGTCTCCAGCGAGCGCAGCAGGGGACTGCTGAGGACGACCTGCACCCCCTGGGCGGCCAGGGCCTGGGCCAAGCGCAGCGCCTGTTGCCGACCCAGGGGGGTGAGTCGGGGGTCCGGGCGGTGCTCCCGCTCCGGCAGGGGATTGTTCGCCGATTCGGCGTGGCGGAGCAGCCAGATGTCCGTCGAACCGCCCCCCTCGCCGCGGCCGAGGGCAGGCGCCCCCGCGTCCGTCACGCGGCCACGGTTCCCGCGGGCCTCAGGGCCGGTGCTCCACGTTCAGCCAGGCACCGAACCGACCGCGACCGAGCGTGAGGTGGAAGGTGCCCGTCAGCGTGCCAGCGATGGCGACCGGCACCCCGTCCACCTCCAGGGTCTCGTCGCCCGCCTCCACCGGGGCCGGAGCGGCGACGGGCCGGCGCAGCCCGCAACTGCCGATCCCGATCCGTAGGATCTTGTGCCCCACCCCGTCCAGGGACGGAGCCGCCAAGAGGGCCCTGGCCTCCTCGGCCGCCTCCGCCGTCCACGTGACCCGTCCCGCCACTGCCCTGCCCCCTCATCCCGGGCGGCGCGCCCGCCCACCCCCGCATCATGCCGCGCGCGGGCGGCGGCGACAACCCCACCCCGGCGGGCGGCCTCGACCGTGGAGGCTTCCCTCTGACCGGCGGTTCGGCGCACGCCCCCGGCTTCAGCCGTGGGTTGCACCGCGCTGTGGCGCCGGGGGATGCCGCACCATCCATACCCTCCGTTGCCCATCGCGGGAACCCGGCGATTCCCGCTGGTCCCGCCCCGCAGCCTGCGGCCGTACCGGGGCCGGCCCAGGGCGCCATACGCCTCCGACCAAGCGGCCCAACGCCCCGAGGTGTCTGCGCCGCGGCGCCTCACCCGTTTACCGCGCCGGAAGGCCGCCCGTGCCGCGCCAGAGCTTCGGCGACCAGTGCGACCCACGCCCCCCCCCCCCACGCTGGGGTCGAGCCGGACCGCGGCGGCGTCGTGCGCGTAGCGGGGCCGCTCAGCGCACGACGCCCAGGCCGATGAGCCCGGAAACAATCAGGAAGGCCGCCACGATGTAGTTCAGGAGCCGTGGCCAGACAAGGATTGCCACACCCGCCACGATGGAGAGGAGGGGACTCAGGTGGAGCGCGGTCATCGCGATCACCTCCCCACCCCCATACGCGGCAGACGAGTCCGGATACGGGGGGCGGTCCGCGGCGGCCGGGGGCGGGGCCCCCCAGGGGCGGGGCGCCCCGCCGCCGGACTTCAGCGCACGCCGCGCACCTGCCACACCAGTGCCGATCCCACCAGCGCGTACAGGCAGGTCAGGCCAAACACCCACTCGTAGGCAACGGTACCATGTGGCAGCAGCAGGAAGAGACCGCCGCCGATCAGCGGCGCCAGGACCTGGGGCACGGTGATGGCCAGGCCCCAGATGCCCATGTCCCGGGCGACCCCCGTCGGGTCGGGGAGCACGTCGCTGATCAGGGCCCAGTCCACGGCGATGTAGACGCCGTAGCCGGCCCCGAACACGGACCCGACCGCGAGGACGGGGCCGAGGCCGTGAACCAGGAGGAAGGCCGCCGCACCCAGCCCCATCAGGACCCCGGCGGCACAGACCAGGGCGCGCCGCCCGAGCACGTCCGACCGCCGCCCGGCCCACACGGCGGAACAGGCGGCGGTGAGGATGGTGACGGCGACGACGTAGGAGGTGTCCTTGGTGTAGTCCGCCAGGTGCTCCACGTCGCGCAGGTAGTACGCGAGGTAGGTGAGCAGGGTGTAAAAGGCCAGCATCACCAGGGCCCGCGTCAGCAGCACCCAGCCGAAGTCCCGATAGGCCGCCAGGCGCGGGCCCGCCGGGCGGGCCGCGGCC
>DAHWHV010000646.1 GCA_027335545.1 Clostridia bacterium | reverse complement strand
CCCGGCCGGCGCCGGGCAGGCCACGGGCCGGAAGAGGTGCGGGCCGCCCGCGGCGTGCGCCGCCAGCGCGCGCCAGCGCGCCGCGCCAACGCTCCCGGCCACCAGGGCCGTGGTCAGGAGCCCACCCCACCACCACGCGCGGCGCACAGGCCTTCCCCCCGGCCCTAACCTAACCGGGCGCACCGGGGGGCATCCGGCCGCGGCGTCCGTCCGCGCCGCGGGGCCGTGGGGTAATGGGGGGGGGCGGGGGGGACGGACTCCGGCGCGCGAGGGTCCAGGGGGCGCGCCGGCGGGATCACCCGCCCCGTTCCCTGCGCCGCACCCACCGGAATCGTCGAGCCGCGTCGAGTCTCATCGACGTGGGTCGATCATCCATGGGAATCGGGAGGGGGGATTGGGTCCCGACGGCAGGAAAGGGATCGGTCGGCCCCGAACAGCCTCCGTCACCCGACTTGACGAGGTACAAGTGCTCGAGCCGGTGTTGCGCGCCGGAGTACCCCTGCCGGTTTTCGGCTTGGTACGCTTGGCGGTGCATGTGGTGTGGATCTGTCCGCCCGAGTGGGGGGACGCTCGCCGGGGGACTGCGCCGTGGTCGCCCGACGGAGGATCCCCGCCGAGTCGGCTTGGCGGGCGGTGCGAAACGCGGGCCGGGGGTGCAAGACCCCGAGGAGAAGGAACCGGAGGCCAGGGGGGCTGCGGCGGTGCGTCGGCGCGGCCCCCCACTTTTAGGAGGCACCCCATGCTCGTGTTGACGCGCCGCGTGAACGAAATGATCATGATCGGCGAGGACATCGCCATCACGATCGTCTCTGTGCAGGGTCATGGCCCGCACGCGCAGGTCCGGCTCGGCATCACCGCGCCTCGGGAGATGACCGTGCTGCGACGCGAGGTGTACGATGCCGCCCACGGTGCCGCCCACGATGCCGCCCACGGGGATGGGGCCGCGGCCCGCCCCCGGGGGCCGCTGGTCCCGGAGGCCTCGCCGGGGGGCGGCGGTTCGGTGCCCCAGTGACGACCCGCCCCGGGCGGGGGGTGGTCAACCCAGGCGCCGAGCGAGGTAGGTGCGGGCCGCCGCCAACTGGCGCTGGCGTGCGCTGAGTTCGTCCAGGCGCTCCCGCAGGAGTTGCTCCAGACGGAGTTGCAGGTGGGCGACCTCGGCCAGGGCACCGGGCTCCGCGCCCCCCGTGCGGGGACGATCCAACTCGTCGCGGACGGCGGCGGCGAGGGCTGTGAACGTCGGCCAGGCGTCGTGGGCGGCCGAGGAGCACTGCAGCCGCAGGAGCGCGCGCAGCCGCCCCAGGGTCGGGTCGGTTCCGGCGCGGCTTCCACCCGTGCCGCCGTGCGCTTCCGTGTCCGTCACGCCCGCCGCCCCCCCCTGCGGCCCGGGTGCCGTCCCCGTGGCGCGCCGGGACGGCCGGGTTCCGGTTGTCCGTGCCCGGCAGCCGGGTCGATCAGGCAGCCGAAGAGCACCTCGTCGGCCAAGCCGGCGGGGGTTTGGATCTGCAGGCGGCGCAGTCCCTCGACCGCGTAACCCGCCCGATGGAACAGGGCCAGGGCCGGGCCGTTGCGCTCCAGGACGCTGGCGCAGAGCTTGCGGACGTCGGCGGCCGCGGCCCAGGCCCGCAGGCCGCCCAGCAGCAGGCCCCCGAAGCCTTGGCGCCGGCAGTCCCCGGCGACGACGATCGAGACCCCGGCCGTGTGGGCCAGCGCCTGCTCGGTGCCGCGCACGGCGATGCCGAAGGCCCGGACGCGGCCGGCCACGACCACCACCAGCCCGCAGGCCTGCCGCAGATCGAGCCGGGCCAGGCGTTCGGCCTCGTCTTCGACCCGGAGGGAGCCAGGGGTCAACCCCAGCGTCCCCTCGACGGCCACGGCTTCCAGGAGTTGGACGATCTCTGGAGCGTCGGCCGCCGTCGCCGCGCGCAGGCGGGGGAGGGCGTAGACGCGGCTCGGCTCGGGCGCCCCACCCCGGGCGGTTGGGGGCGTGGGCCCCGTGGGGCTAGCCGCCACCGGTGCCACCCCCGGAGGACGAGGAGGCGTACTGGGCCTTCAGGAAGCCCTGGATCTGCTGGCTCTGGCTCTGCGAGGCCATCAAGGCGGTCAGCATCTGCTGAAACTGGGCCTGCAGGGCCTGCTGCTGCATGGTGATCTGCTGGTTGACCGGGCTGTTGGGATCGTTGATCTCGTTGCCGAGCGAGCTGATCTGGTTCTGCAGGGAGGTGAGCTGCCCGGGGATGGAGCCGGTCGCGCCGACGAAGGCGGTGAGCTGCTGCTGCAACTGGGTGGCGATCCCGCCGGCGCCGTTGAGCAGGGACTGGACAGCCCCGGGATTGGCCTGGAGGGCGGCCTGGAGCGTGGCGGTGTTGACCGACATCGACAGGTTGCTGGGGGCGGAGACGGGGGCCGAGAGCGTCACGCCGATCTGGGCCAGGGACTGGTAGCCGGCAGGTTGGGAGAGGTCCATGGCGGTCAGGGTCTGCTGGAGCGTCTGCGTGAGGGAGAGCAGGGGCCCCTGGCCCTCCAGCGCGCCGCCCTTGCCCCCGAGCTTGCTGACGTCGGCGAGGACGGTGTTGAAGTCGTTGGCCAACTGCTGCACGGCACCGACCACGGCCTGCTGGTTCTGGGCCAGCGTCACCACGGCGGGGCTGCCGCTGGGGGTGGTGGTTAGCAGGTCCAGGGTCACGCCGGGAATCGTGCTGCTGTCGGTGTTCGTCGGGCTTTGCTCGGCGACCCCGTTGACCGTGTAGAGCGCCTCGTGCGCGGCCTGGAGCTGGTGGGCCGGCGTCCCGCCGCTGAGCACCCCCAGGCCGGAGAGGATGCCGTTGGGGTCGCTCCAGGTGATGGCCTGCCCGGTCGTTGAGGAGATGTTCAGGACGTCGCCGCCGGTCGTGGGGAGGATGGTGGCCGTGACGTTGGCGTTGGCGGCGTTGATGGACTGGGCGATGGTCTGAAGCGTAGCGGTGCTGGTCACCGAGACGGACTGACCGTTGATGGTGAAGCTGCCGCTGTACCCCAGGGCGGTCGTGGCGCTGGCCTGCGTCGCGGAGTTGTCGATCTCGCTTTGGGCCAGTTGCGAGACGGCCACCTGGTAGGTGCCGGCCGTGCCGGTCGTGGTCGGGCTGACGGTCGCCGTGACGGCCGTCGGTGCCGAGGAGGTGGCCGTCAGCGTCGTATCGGGGGTCGTGCCGGCCAGGCTCTGGGCGTCACCCTGCAGGGCACCCAGGTCGGTTTGCATCTGCTGCCAGGCCCCCGCCTGGGTCTGCAGGCCGGACAGCTGGGTGGAGAGTTGGTCCAGCGGGATGGCGTCGGCCTGCAGTTGGGCCTGCATGGCCTGGTCCAGCGCGCCGATGTTGAAGCCAGGCAGCAGGGCCCCCAGGATCTGCGGGTTGTTCCAGACGCTCGCGGCCGAACCCGACCCCCCGAAGGAGCCGCCGCCCACCCCACCGAGCGCACTGCTCATCCGGCCAACCCCCCGTTGCGCGCCGGCGCGCCGCGTCCCTGCAGGACGGCGGCCGCTGCGCCCTCCCAGGCCTCGACCAAGGGGGGCAGGAGCCGGAGGAGCCCCTCCAGGCGGGGACGGCTCTTCTCCACGTTGGCGCGCCCCAGTTCGGCCTGAAGGTAGGCGTAGACCCGGTCGAGGCCCGTGGCGACGGCCCCGCCTGCGGTGTGGTCCAGGGCGCCGCGCAACAGGCCGACGATCTGCTGCGCCGTGATCAGCGCCTCGTGCGCCGCGGGGATGTCCCCGGCGGCGATGGCCCGGTCGGCCCGCCCGAGCTGCAGCACGCCGCCGCTCAGGGCCACGGCCGGCACCCGCTCCTTGGGGATGAGCACCTGCGCGCTGCTTTGGTAGGCCGCCAGCGACGGCTGTGAACGCAAGGACAAGCTGCTTCCCCTCCTGCCGCTGGGGTGGGGCGCCCAGCCCGGAGGGCGCCCCACCCCAGCCACTGCGACGCGAACCACGGGTCTGTGGGCGAAGCGAGCGGCGGGGCGGTGACCGGCAGG
>DAHWHV010000622.1 GCA_027335545.1 Clostridia bacterium | reverse complement strand
GGCCGCGTCCGCGGGCGTGCGCGCGGGCAGCGGTGGCCGCGGCACGCCCACCGGCACGCCGCGCGCGGCCAGGACCGCCTTGAAGAGGCCGAGGTCGGCCCCGTCCCCCAGCGCGGCGCGGACGCGGTCCACCCGATCCTGGGCGGCGCGCGCCGCGGGGAGGTCGCCGCTGCGCAGGGCCCGCAGCAAGGCGACGAAGGGCTCCGGCACGGCCGAGGCGTTCCCCGACACCAGCCCGTCGGCACCGGACGCCAGGGCGCCCAGGGCGATGGCGTCGCCCCCGCACAGGACGGTGAAGCCGCGCGGGCAGGCGCTGCGACCGGCGGCGATCAGCGCGCGCAGGGCGGCGAGGTCTCCGCCCGAGTCCTTGACCCCGGCGAGGTTGGGCGCGCGGGGCGCCAGCGCGGCGACCAGGGCCGGGGTCACCGCGTTCCGCGCCGCGGCGGGGAGGTGGTAGAGGTAGAAGGGGGTCCGCCCCGCCGCCCCCGCCACGGCGGCGAAGTGGTCTGTGAGGCTCGGCGCATCCAGGCGGAAGAACCACGGGGGGATCGCCGCCACCGCGTCCACCCCGAGGGCACTGGCGTGGGCCGCCAGGGCGCAGGCCTCGGCCGTCGTGGTCGCCCCCGCGTGGGCGACCACGCCCAGCCCGAGGGGCCGGGCCACGGCCACGACCTCCTCCAGCAGCCTCTGGCGCTCCTGCGCCGCCAGCAGCGGGCCCTCACCCGTCGTCCCGCCTACGAACACGCCGTCGACCCCGCGTCCGGCCAACCAGCGCACGTAGGCGGCCACGGCCTCCCGGTCCAGCACCGCACCCTCGTCACCCAACGGCGTGACCATCGCCGCCAGGACCCCGCCGCCCCGCGCCACCGGCATCCCCTCCATGTTCAAAACTAAAGCAACGACTAAAGCCACGATAGCGCGGGCGCGCCCCGGCGACCAGAGGCGCCGACGACCCACGGCCGCCGATCGCCCCCGGGCAGCGCGCGAGCCACGGTTCAGGAGTCGACCCGTCGGTCCATGGGCAGCACCGGCCTGCCGCGGCGCGGGGCGCAGGCCGGAGCCCCCCTGGGCGGACGGCGGCCTGCGCGCGCGGCCGGACCGGACAGGCAGCCCGACCCCGCCACCCCAGGCGGCGAGTCCGCCGGGGATCGCCACTCCCCGGCGAACGCCACGGATCACGGCTGCACCGGGCACTCCGCCTTGACCTGGGCGTCGAACGCCTCGATCATCCCCCGCAGGTGCCGCACCAGGTCCGGGTGACGGTCGGCGAGGTTGTAGGCCTCCTGGGGGTCGAGCGACAGGTCGAAGAGTTGCGGCATCTCCTTGCGATCCTTGCCGTCGCCGCCCCGGGCCACGTGCAGCTTCCAGCGCCCGGCCCGGATGGCGTTGAGGCTGTTGCCGACGTAGAAGTAGAGCGCGTCGTGCGGGGAGCCCCCCTCCCCGGTGAAGAGGCCCCGGATGTCGAGGCCGTCGAGGACGCGGTCGGCCGGGGGCGTCCCGCCGGCCCAGGCGGTCAGCGTCGGCAGCAGATCGAGGAAGATCGCCGGCTCGGCGCAGACCGACCCGGCCGGAATGGCGGCGGGCCACTGGGCCACGAAGGGCATGCGCGCCCCGCCCTCATAGGCCTCGAACTTCCGCCCACGCAACCCACCCGTGCTTCCCTCAAACCACGGCCCGTTGTCGCTGGTGACGATGACCAGGGTGTCCCGCTCCAGCCCCAGGGCGCGCAACTCGGCCAGGAGGCGCCCCAGGTGGGCATCGATGCACTCGATCGTGTCGCCATAGGTTCCGGCCGCCGAGCGCCCGCGGAAGGCAGGCTCCACGTGCAGCGGGATGTGCGGCATGGTGTGGGCCAGGTAGACGAAGAACGGAGATTCTCGGTGCGCGCGGATGAAGGCGATCGCCTCGTCGCTGTAGCGGCGCGTCAGGGTCGCCTGGTCGATGGCCTCCTCGACGACGGCCTCATCCGAGTAGAGCGGCAGCGGCAGCATGTCGTTGCTGTAGGGCACCCCGAAGAAGCGGTCGAAGCCGTGCCGGCAGGGGTGGTGCTCCGGGCGGCAGCCCAGGTGCCACTTGCCGAGGGCGCACGTGGCGTAACCGAGGGCACGGAGACCGTCGGCGATCGTCCGCTCGCCCGCGGGCAGGCCGGCGGTATCCTTGGGGAAGAGCACCCGCGGCAACCCCACCCGCTGGGCGTAGCGCCCGGTGAGCAGGCCGCAGCGCGACGGGGTGCAGACGGGTGCGCCCGAGTACATGTGCGTGAAGCGGACCCCGCGCGCGGCGACGGCGTCCATCTCCGGGGTCCGGATCGGCGTGGGGCCGTAGCAGGCCATGTCCCCATAGCCCATGTCGTCCATCAGCACCAGGACCACGTTCGGTCGGCGTTCCACCTGGACACCCCCCGGCACTCCTTCGCGCCCTGGGCCCGGAATACTGCCGCCCCCAGTGGGCCCATCGCCGCAGGGACCGGGCGGAGGCAGGGGGGCGCCCGCCGGGTGCGAATCCCGCCACCACGAGGCGTCAGGCGCCCGCGGACCGCCGCCGGATACGCCACGCCTGACGTCCCGACGAGCCGCGCGCCGCGGCAGGACTGCCCGGAGGTGGCGAGCATGCCAGCCGACTTCGATGTCCCGGCCGCGCTCCTGGAGCAGTGGGACGGGAACCGGCGCCTGACGCTGCGCGTGGCGCGGGCCTTCCCGGCCGACCGCCTCTGCGCCTTCGCCCCGGTCGCCCCGCGCGGTGGGCGTTTGGGGCCGGGCCCCCCGGTCCGTCCGGCCCCCCGCTGACCGCAGGACCCGCGCCCGCCCACGTCCCAGGCATCCCGGGGATCGCGATGGCGGTCGGCGCGGCTGGCTCCCCACGGGCGCTCCGCCAGGGCCCACACCGACCAGGCGCGCGGCGACCAGGGCCCCACCGCCGCAGGCATCCGGCAAGAAGGGACGAGGACGATGCACGAGCCTCTGGGGACCGCGACCCTGACCGACGGGGCGGAGCTCGCGCTGCAGGTCGTGGCGGGGCCGGATGCGCAGTGGGCGCCGGTGCTCGGCGGCCTATTGGGGCACAAGGGCCCCGTGTACCTGGGGCACATCCGCGACGCCCTGCGCGAGCCGCTGGACGCCCTCCACACCCTGTACTACCTGGGCACGGTGGCCGGCGCGCCCGTCACGGTGGCCGTAGTGGCCGGCGCGCACGGGGCCGGCATCCTCGCCCACGTGTACACGGTGCCGGCCTGGCGGCGGCGCGGGGCGTCCTCGGCCCTGTTCCGCGCCCTGGCCCGCGACGTGCGGGCTCGCGGCTTCCGGGTCCTGACCCTGGGCACCAATCCCGAGGGCCACGCCCGGCGCCTCTACGAGGGCATGGGCTTCCGCCAGCTGGTCCCCGGCGGCGGGGACATGCGCTGGGAGGCGTTCCCGGGGGCCCACCTGCCGGACGGGCCGCCGCAGACGGGGCCGCTGCGCTGGGATGACTGGGGGTGGATCAGCGCGGCGGCCGCGGCCCCGCTGGCAACGGGCGAGGACGTGCCGCGGAGCCGCTGGCTGGGGGTCGACGGCCCGGCGCACGTCGAGGCGGGCTTCCTGGCGGCCCGCCAGGAGCGGCGGCCGCTGCAGGTCCTGCGCCGGGGCGCCGCGGTGATCGGCTGGGCGGGCCTGTCGGAGCGCGAGGCGGCGGCCTGCGGCAGGGTCTCCGCCCTCGACTTCTACGTCCGTCCGGAGTATGCGAGCGATGCAGCCGATGTCGACGCGCTGCTGGCGGCGGTC
This sequence comes from Clostridia bacterium, assembly GCA_027335545.1. The sequence continues at coordinate 201 of DAHWHV010000622.1, read as the reverse complement.
CCCTGGCCCGAGCGGCCGGTGCTCTGCGCCCTGGGCGGCCCCGCGGGCTACAAGGCGGACGCCCTGCGGCGGCACGGCTTCTCGCCGTCGCCGCCCCTGCCGGCCCTGCAGGGCCTGACCCTCTGGGTGCGGCCGGCCCCGTAGGGCGGCGATGCCGCCTGCCTGGTCGATCCACGGCTGGGCGAGGGCCGCCCCTACGCG
>DAHWHV010000577.1 GCA_027335545.1 Clostridia bacterium | reverse complement strand
ACGTCGGCCAGCGCGGCCTGGCGGCGCGCCACGTCCGCGTCGGACGCCCGCTGCCGCGCCACCGCCTCGGCCAGCGCGACGCGGGCCGCCGTCGCCGCTTCGCGCCGCAGCCCTTCTTCCGCCTCATAGCGACCCGCCTCGGCCGTCGCGGCCGCCAGCTGAGCCTCCAGGGCACCCTCGCGGGCCGCGAGTTCCTGCGGTGCGAGCGCCGGCGGCGGTGTGCGCCGGTCCTCCGCCGCCAGGGCGCGCTGGCGGTCGGCGTGTTCGCGCTCCAGTTGGGCGCATTCGGCGGCAGCCACGTTGGCCCGCGCCTGGGCCGCCGCCAACTCCCCGCGCCGCTGCGCCACAAGCCGCTGCGCGCCTTCAAGCTCCTTGCCGTGCCGCTCAAGCGCCGCCTCCACCCTCTGGAGGTCCGCGGTCAGCGCATCCAGCCGCACCTGCAGACGCCGACGTTCCTGATCGCGGCCGAGCAGCCCGTCGGAGCGTTCCCCCCGCACCGCCCCACCGGTCATCGCCCCCCCCGGCTGCACCACATCCCCGTCCAGGGTCACGACCCGCACCCGCAGGCCGCTGCGGCGGGCAAGCTGGCGCGCCGCGGCCAAGTCTGACGCCACCAGCACCCGCCCCAGCACGTGGACGACGGCCGGGCGCACCTCCGGGGCGCACCCCACCAGGTCCGCCGCCCAGCCGACCGCCCCCGACTGTTGCGCCAGCGGCACCAGGTCCGGGGAGGGCCCGGCCGAGCGCAGGGCATCCAACGGCAGGAAGGTCGCCCGCCCGCCCTGTAGCCGCTTCAAGCCGGCGATGGCCGCCTCCGCCGCCTCCGCCGAGGTGGTGACCAGGTCCTGAACCGCCCCACCGAGCGCCGCCGCGAGGGCGCGGCCGAGGTGCGGCGGCACCTCCAGCAACTCGCCCATGGCGCCGACCACACCGGCAAACGCCGGGTCGCCCCTGGCCCTGCCGGCAAGGACCGAACGCGGCCCCTGGGCGTAGCCGGCGCCGCTGGCCGCCACCTCCGCCAGGACGCGGACCCGGCCACGCAACGCCCCCGCCGCGGCGGCGAGCCGGTCGCGGTGGCTGCGCAGTTCCGCCTGCCCGCCGCGGGCCTCCACCTCGACCGCCTCCGCCGGGGTCAGCGCCGTCCGCGCCGCTCCCAGCGCCGCTTCCGCCTCCACCAGCCGCTCCTGTGCGGTCCGCAGGCGCTCGACGCCCTCCGCGATGGCGCGCAGGGCCCCGGCCCGTGTCGCGGCGGCGCCCGCGGCCGCGGCGCGCTCCTGGCGCAGCGAGGACAGCTCCCGCTGGGTGGCCTGGACCGATGCCACCGCCCCGCGCCGCAGGCCCGCCACCCGCTCCAGTTCGGCGGCCGCAGCCGCCGCGACGCCCTCGACCTCCGTACGCGCCCCCGCCGCCGCCTGGTCCGCGGACGCCGCCGCCGCCAACGCCTGCGCTTCCTGCCCGCGCCGCACGACCAATTCGGCCGCCCGCGCCTGCGCGCGCTCGGCCTCGGCGGCGGCCGCCTGGCGCAAACCGCCGGCCAGCGCCACCGCCTGGCGGGCCCGGTCCAGGCTGCGCTCGGCGGTCGACGACGCATCCGCCGCTGCCGCCTCCCGCGCCCGTGCCGCCGCCTGGTCGTCGGCATGCTGGCGCTGGGCCGCCGCCGCCGCCGCCAGGGCTTGGGTTGCCGCATCCTGGCGCGCCAACGCCTGATCGACCGCGTCCCGCGCCGCCGCGCGTTCGACGGTGGCGCCCGCCCACTGACGGGCCCACAGGCGGGTCTCCACCTGGCGCAGTGCCTCCGACAACTCCGCATGGCGTCTGGCCCGTTGTGCCTGACGGGCCAGACCGGCCAGCGACCGCTGGCGTTCCCCCAGCAAATCGCCCAAACGCGCCAGGTGGGATGCCGCCGCCGCCCGGCGGCGGCCGGCATCCTGCAGGCGCTGGCGGTAGCGGGTGATGCCGGCCGCCTCTTCCACGAGGGCGCGGCGCTCCGGCGGACGCGCCCGCAGGACCTCGTCCACCTCGCCCTGGCCGACGATGGCATAGGCGTGCCGTCCCAGGCCCGTGCCCGCGAACAGGTCCTGCACGTCGCGCAGCCGGCAGGCGCTGCGGTTGATCAAGTAGTCGGAAGTTCCACCGCGGTCCACCCGCCGGGTGACGCTGAGTTCCGCAAACGGCAGCGGCAGCGTTCCCCCCGCGTTATCCAGCACGAGGCTCACCTCGGCCAGCGGCAGGGCGCGCCGGCGCGATGTCCCGTTGAAGATCACGTCCTCCATGCGCTGGCCCCGCAGGGCGCGCGCCGACGCCTCGCCCAGCACCCAGCGGACGGCGTCCGCGAGGTTGCTCTTGCCGCTACCGTTGGGCCCGACCACGGCCGACATACCGGAGCCGAACTCGACGGCGGTGCGATCGGCAAAGGACTTAAAGCCCTGCAGTTCAATCCGGCGCAGTAGCAGCGCAACTCCCCCTCCGGCCGGCGGCGCTCAGTCGGGCGAGTGGTTCCAACCGCGCAGCAGGGCCTCACGCGCCGCTTCCTGCTCGGCCGCGCGCTTGGTGCGGCCACGCCCCACACCGAAGCGACGGCCCCCCACCCGCACCTCGCACTGCCACACCTGGGCATGGTGCGGGCCCTCGGTGGAAAGCACCTCGTAGGTGATGCCGCGGCCGCCGCTGCGCTGCACGGCATCCTGCAGTTCGGCCTTGTAGTTCGCGTGCTCAAAGCCCTCGGCGGCCGTCTCGAGATCCGGACGCAGCGATCGCAAGACGAAGTCCGTCGCCGCGCCAATGCCCTGGTCCAGGAAGATCGCCCCCACCAGGGCCTCATACAGATCCGCCAGGAAGTTCGGCCGGCGCCGACCGCCGCTGCGCTCCTCCCCTTTACCAAGCAGCGCGAAACGGCCAAGCCCCATCGCCTTGCCGCGCGCCGCCAGGGTGGAGGCACGCACGACCGCGGCCCGCAGACGCGACAGATCGCCTTCGGCCATGTTCGGGTAGCGTTCGAACAGGTATTGACCCACCGCCAGGTCCAAGACGGCGTCGCCCAGAAACTCCAGCCGCTCATTGGACGAGATGCCCGGCGATCCCCGCTCGTTCACGTAGGACGCATGGTAGAGGGCCTGGCGGAACCAGCGCTCCTCGCGCACGTCCACGCCGAGCGCCTCCGCCATGGCCGCGACGTTGCGGGCCACCTGCACCTCGGCCTCCTGGGTGGCCGACCCCGGCGTCTCCGACCCCGGATCGGCCGCCACCTGGGAAGCACGGCGCCGGTGGCGCCCGCCGCGCCGCCCGCGGCGGCCGACACCGGCATCCGGGGCCTCGTCGTCCAACTTCGCAGGCGCAGCGGCATCCGACGCGCCTGCCGGAACTGGAACCGGCTCCGCTGGGGTTTCCGCCGCCGCGGGTGCCACACCACGCCGCCGGCGACGCCGCCGACGCCGGCCGCGCCGCACCGCCTCCCCCTGGGCGCCCTGCGCCGGCTCCACCTCCCCACCTGTGGTGGTCGGCGCGGACGCCTGAGAAACCGGCGACTCGGAGGGACCTCCCGGGCCAGACACGGAACCCCGTCGGCGTCGGCGGCGCCGACGCCGGGGCCCATCCTCGGCCATGGTCCCCCCGCTTGGGGATTCGGCCGCTTGCCCTGCGGGCGGTCCCGCGATCCCCGCCGCATCCCGCGCGGCCTGCCCGTCCGCAGACGGCGCCGCAGACGGCGCGGCATCCGGCCCCGCGGACGGCGGTTTCACCTCCGCCTCGACGGACCCCGCGGCGGCCGCCTCCGAAGCCTGGGCGGCAGCCGCCCCCGCAGCGGCATCCGGCGCCTGCCCCTCCGCCGGCGTGCGCCGCCGACGCCCCGAGGACGGCGCACGCGGCGGTTTCACCTCCGCCTCGACGGACCCCGCGGCCGCCTCCGAAGCCTGGGCGGCGGTCGCCCCCGCCGCGGCATCCGGCGCCGGCCCCTGCGCCCGCGTGCGCCGCCGACGCCCCGAGGCCCCCGCGGACGGCGGTTTCACCTCCGCCTCGAC
>DAHWHV010000489.1 GCA_027335545.1 Clostridia bacterium | reverse complement strand
CGAGCGCGCCGCCCTGAACCGATGTGGCCAGGCGCGGCCCGACGTGGATGCAGGGGAACACCCGGAGGATGGGAGAACTGTCACATGACTCCATGGCGTCTGGATTCACGTGGATGTCACACATGGAGCCCAAGGTACGGTCTTGCACGGGTGGCACCCGGTGGACCGGCCACGGCTCGCTCGTCGGCGGCCCCGTCGCACGCAGCGGCCCGAGCCCGTGTGCCGGGTATGCGCCCGGATCGCGACGCGGTCGCGCAACGGGAGGAATCGCGGTGAGTGGCTGGGGCAGTATCCGCAGGCGCCCCGTCGCGGTGGTGATGACGGCGTTGCTCGCCGTGGGGGCGGGGGCCGTCGGGCTGACACGCCACGCCCGGCCCGCGGGCGCCCACGCCCAAGGCAGGGGCCGCGGCGGCGCGCTGGTGGCGGTGCAGGGGAGTCGCGCGGTGCGGGGTGGTCTCTCGGTGACCCTGCAGTTCGTCGGTCATGTGGTCAGCACCTATACCGTCCATGTGACCCCCGGCGTCGCCGGAACGGTCAGCGCGGTGAGCGTCGCTCCGGGGGCGGTCGTGACGGCGGGGAGCACGCTCTTGACCCTCACCAACCCCGCGCTCACCGCCCACGCCCAGGTCGCCGCGGGGACCGCCCGGGCCGCGGCGGCCCGCTGGCAGCAGGCCGAGTCCGGGGGGACGCCGGCGGCGATGGCGCAGGCCAAGGCCGCCCTGGCGCTGGCCGAAGCCCACCAAAAGGCCCTGTTCGAACCCGATCCGGCCCTGGTCCAACGCCAGCAGGCCGCCGTGGCCCAGGCGCAGGCCCAGGTGGCCGCGGCCCAGCAAGCCCTGTCTGCCCTCCAGTCCGGGCAGGCGCCGCCCGCCGTGGCGCTGCAGAACGCGGAGCAGGCCGCGGGCTCGGGCGGCGTGCCCGCGACGGCCGCCGCCGCCGTAACCGCTGCCGAGCAGGCCCTGCAGCAGTTGCAGTCCCCGGGTAGCCCCCAGGGCGTGGCGATCGCCAACGCTCAGCAGGCCTACACCAACGCCCTCACCCAGGAGCAGGACGTCAGCGGGGCGACGGCAGCGGCGGTGGCGGCCGTCGCCTCCACGGCCGCTGCGCTTTCGACGGCCCAGGCCGACTACACGGCGGCGGTGCAGAAGGCGCAACAGGCGGTGGGCGCCGCTCAGGCTCAGGCGCAGGCCGCGGCGAGCGCGGCGGCGTCCCAGGTCGCGGGCGCGCGGGCGGCCGATCAGTTCGCCCTCTCCAACGCCCAGCGCGCGCTGCAGACGGCCCAGACCAACCTCAACGCCCAGCAAGGGGTGCTCGCGTCGCTGACCAGCGGCGCGGTGACTCCGGCGGCGGCGGCCGCGGCCGCCGCCGCCGTCGAGGGTGCCCAGGCCAGGCTGCAGGCCGTGGAGCACCCGAACACCCCAGCGGCCCTCGCCAGCCTGCAGGCCGCGGCCGCGACCGCCGCGGCCAACAGCCACCTGGCGGCGCTGCAGGCCGACAAGCTCCGAGTCGTGGCGCCGACCGCGGGAACGGTGGTCGCGGTCACCCCGGCGCTGACGCAGGTGGGGTCGGCGGTGGCCGCAGGGTCGGTGCTGGCCACCATCCAGAGCACCACGCTCCAGGTGACCGGGCCCATCCCGCAGAGCGAGGCCCACCTGGTCCGGCCGGGGGAAGCGGCCGCGATCTCCACTTCGGCGGCGCCGGGACGGGCCATCGCCGGGCGGGTCGTGGGCGTCTCCCCCACGGGCAACCCCGCGAACCTCACCTTCCAGGTGACGGTGGCCCCGGACCAGCCCGGGGGCGGCCTGGCCACTGGGGAGTCCGCCTCGGTGCAAATCCTGACGCGGCAGGTCGCCGGGGCGACCCTCGTGCCGACGCAGGCGCTGCAGACCGGCGGTCACGGTTCTTTTGTCTATGTGCTGGCGGCGCGGGCCGCGCGGGGGAGTGGGGCCGCGACCCCGGCGCCCG
>DAHWHV010000485.1 GCA_027335545.1 Clostridia bacterium | reverse complement strand
CGGTCGAGCCGCACTGGAACGGCTTCACGGTGGCGGCCAAGGCGCAGAACCGCCTAGCCGACGCCGACGAGGAAGAGGGCTACGCCGGCGAGGTCTCCGTCCAGTACCGCGTCACGGACGAGGGCGTGCCTGAACTCGAGGGCGTCTGGGCGGAACTCTCCTGGGAAATCGACGAGTGGGTGTCCGGGCAACGCGAACTGACCTTCGACTGGGCCTTCGAGGACTTGGAGAAGCGCATCCGCGCCCTGGGTGATCTGGTCCAGAACCCCGTGCGCGAGTGAGCGGCGGCGAGGCGGCCGGCGCCGGCCGGTCGCCTCGCCACGTCCGGCGCGTCCCCCGCGTGTCCCCGCCCTGGGGCCTGCGGGGCCGGGGCATTCAGAGCCATCTCCGCCACCGGACGTAGAGGTAACCGCCAAACATCAGGGAGAACATCAAACCCAACGCAAACGAATACCCGTGACGCCACTGGTACTCCGGGATGCTAAAGTTCATGCCATAGATCGAGGCGATGAGCATCGGCGGGGCGATCACCACAGCCAGCACGGTGAATAGCTGCATCACCCGGTTCATCTGGGTGGACTGCACGGCGGTGTAAGCTTCCACTGCCTCGCCCATGGCATCCCGGGCGCCGTCGATACTCCCCAGGACATCGGCCGCCTCTCGCCTCAGGTCTTCGAAATAGGGCTGGTTCTCGGAGCGCACCGGGCCGTCCGGGCCCCGGGCCAGGAGTTGCAGCCCGTCGTGTGCCGGGGCCAGGACGTCGCGCAGGTCCATAGCGTGGCGGCGCACGCGGACGACCTCCGCGAGGATGCGGCGCTCCGATAGCCGCACCAGGCGCTGGTCCACGTCCTCCGCCTGGTCGGTCAGGGCGGCGCCGGCGCGCCGATAGCGCTCGACCAGCACCGCTAGGGCGTGGTAGAGCGCGAAGTCGACGGTGGGGGCCCGCCGCTGAGGATCGTGGCCATAGGCACGCCACAGATCATCCCAGATCTCCAGACCGCACGGCCGCACGGTGAGAGCGAAACCCGGTCCGGCCACGACATCCAGGGTGCCTTTGGGCAGCCGCTCCCGCTGGGGCCCACGGTTGTCCTGTCCGCGGACGCGCCCCCGCACGGGAGCGGGGAACGGGGCGCGCAGGGCCTGCAGCCGCACGTGGACGTAGCCCTGCTGCGCCGTGGCCAGGTGCGTCGGCGCGGACCGACTCAGCATCGCCCCGGTCAGAGGGTGCAAGCCCCCGAGCCAGCCATCCAGGGCGCCGCGGGCGTCGCCCCCGGCGAGTTCCTCGCGCTCCAGGTCGATCCAGACCTCGCCGCCGGGAGACGTGGGCCAATCGCCCTCCGGCAGCGCTTGGGCCGGTCCGGTAGGGTGAAAGCGCAGGGCCCGCATGCCGCACCCCCCTTGCGCGCTGGTCCCGCCTGGCCTGGCGCGGGGGGCTCCGCCGGCACCCGCGCCAGGCCCCCCAACGGGCCACCCGCTGGGCCGGCAGGCCGGGCCCGCCGTCCCCTCTCCCGCCCTCGCGTCGGGCGGAGGGACGGGGGACGGCGGGCCCGCACCGCCCCGGCGGGCGCCCCCGCCTCGCCTGGGTCAATCCCCGCTGTCGGCGCTGCGCCCGCGCAACGTCCGGTGCTCCATCGTCTCCAGGCGCGGGGTGTGCCGGACCGTGCGCAGCAGCAGGCCTGGGGCGCGCACGGCCGGGAAGGCCAACAGCACCAGGTCGCCGCCCGCCGGGTCGAGGGCGCAGCGGGGGAGCAGGGGGGAGGCGCGCGACGCCGCGGGCGGGGAATTCTGGTTGAGCGTGTCCTCCTGGATGCCCAGGCCCGCCACGCCCCCCGGCTGGATGTGCCCGCCCTGGTCCCCGGCGGGTTGCGCCTCGCCGCCCTCCACCTGCCCCCCTCCGGAGCGGATGCCGAGCCCGGCGGCCACGTTGTGCAGGATCGCCTGGCGCTGGCCCGGCTGGGCG
>DAHWHV010000410.1 GCA_027335545.1 Clostridia bacterium | reverse complement strand
CGGCGGCCGACGGGTGCGCCAGCGTGGCCCTGCCGCTGCTGGGGGCGGGCATCGCCGGCGTGCCGGCCGCCGAGGCCTGCCGGCGGATCGCGGCTGGGCTGGAGGCCGCGCGCGCGGCGGGGGAGGCGCCGGGCGTCGTGCTGATCTGCGCCTTCTCGGCGGAGGACCGCCGGGCCGCCGCCGCCGTGTTCGGGGGGGAGCGGGGGCAGGCGTGAACGGCGGTCCCCGCCGGCGCCCCGAGCCCTGGCGCCCTCAGCCAGAGTCGCCCCGCGCCGGCCGCCACGGCCAGGCCCGCCCCTCCCCGCCCAGGAACACGGAGAAGAGGATCAGGGCCGCGCCGGCGTAAAAGCCCGCGGTCGGATGCGCCCCGGTCCAAAGGACCGAGAGCAGCACGCCGAAGACGGGCTGCAGGTATAGGTAGAGGGCGACCTGGGCGCTGGGCAGGGCCTGCAGCCCCGCGACCCAGGCCAGGTAGGCCAGCCCGGTGCCCACCAGGGCCAGGAAGGCGGTGGCCGCCAGCGGGCCGACGGAGACGTGTTGGGGCAGTCGGGCCCCGCCCAGGAGCCACAGGGGGACCGTCGCCACCACCCCGACCCAGAGCGTCGCCGCTGCCGCCTCCACGGCCGGGACGCGGTCGGTCAGTTGGGATGAGAATGCGTTGTAGGCGGCGAAGCAGAGGACCGACAGCCCCAGCAGCAGGTCGCCGACCAGGAACCCCGGGTGGCCCGGGCGCGGCTGGCCGGCGATCAGCCAGGCGCCGCCCACGGCGATCCCCAGCGCGGCGCGGCGGGCGGCCGGCAGGCGCTGGCGCAGCAGACCCGCAGAGAGGACGGCCGTCAGCAACGGCTCCAGGGAAACCAGGATCGCGGTCAGCGCCGGCGAGGAGCGGGCCAGTCCCAGCGTCTGCAGGTAGACGGGCAGGGCGAAGCCGACCACGCCCAGGGCCGCGGCGTACGCGCCGGATGCGCGGTCCCAGCGGGCGCGGCCGGGCCGGACCAGGGCCGTCACCAGCAGGGCCCCGCCCAGCAGCCGCAGCAGCGTGAGCAGGCCGGCGGGGATGTCGCGCAGGGCGATTGCCGTGAGCGGGTAGCCGGCGGCCCAGGCCAGGTTGACCAGGACCAGACCGAGGGCCGCGGCGCGGGGCGAGGCCGGCTTCAGGCGAGCACCCCCAGAGGCCGCCGGGTCGGGGCAGGGTACGGCCGCGCGGCGGCCATCGGCCGCCCCGGAGGGGACCGCCCCGGGCTTAGGGGCCGGAGCGGTGCGACTTCGCCCCCAGCCAGGGGTATGCCTCCCCGTGTCCGGGTGCGCGCGGGCCGGGCGCCTGCTCGGGGGGTGCCTCCGGCCGGGTGGCCGGCTAGGCCGGGTGGCGCCGGGCCGGGCGCCAAGCCGGCAGCTGACGCGTCGGGACCTGCGGCGGAAGGCCGCGGCATCACCGACGCGGCGTGTGCCGCGAGCGCGGGCCGCGCCGGAAGGCGCCTTTGCCCCAAGCACTTCACGCACCAGGGCGTGGCCCAAGCACTGCGGCTGGGAGCCGGCCGGAGGGGCCGCGGAGGGGGGCCGGATGCACCTGCTGCTGGTCGAGGACGACGAGGCGCTCGGCCGGGTCGTCTCCCGCGGCCTGGAGGCCGCCGGCTACCGCGTGCAGTGGGAGCGCGACGGGGACCAGGGGTATGACGTGGCCTGCGGCGGGATCTATGACGTGCTGGTCCTCGATGTGATGCTGCCCGGCCTGGGCGGGTGCGAGTTGGTGCGCGAGCTGCGGCGGGCCGGGGTCCGCACGCCGGTCCTGCTGCTGACCGCGCGCGGCAGCGTGCAGGACCGCGTGGAGGGGCTCGACGCCGGCGCCGACGACTACCTCACCAAGCCGTTCGCCTTCGACGAACTCCTGGCCCGCCTGCGGGCCCTGCTGCGCCGCCCGCCGGAGGTGTTGCGGCCGCAGGTCCTCAGCGCGGGCAACCTCACCCTGCACCCGGCCGACCACCTGGTGGCCGTGGCCGGGGCCGTCGTGGATGTGCCGCCCCGGGAGTTCGACCTGCTGGAGTACCTGCTGCGCAACTCCGGGCAGACGCTGACCCGTGAGCAGATCCTGGACCGCGTCTGGGGGGCCGGCGCCCTGCCCCGGGCCAACGTCGCCGACGCCACGGCCTCCCGCCTGCGCCGTCGCCTAGCGGCGGCCGGGTGGGACGGCACCGTGTCGGCCGTGCCGGGCGTGGGCTACCGCATCGCCGTGGCACAGGGGGGACGGAGGCCCTGAGCGTGCGCGGACTCTGGCCCCAGGCCCACACCCGCCTGATGCGCCAGACCCGCTGGCGGCTGGCCCTGCGGGCGTCCCTCCTGGTGATGGCCGTCCTGGGGGCGCTCTCCGTCGGCGCCTACTTCGTCGCCCGCGGCCTGGTGTACGGGCGGTTGCGCGAGGGCGCGCATCACTCCGGCCTCGGGGCCCAGGCGGGGAGCGACCGCGACGACCGCTCCGCGCGAGGCGGCGGTGCCGGGCGCCCGGCGTCGGGGGGCGCCGGGTCCGCCGCCCTGCACCCCGCAGAGGCGGCGGGGAGCCTCCTGGAGGTCTCCAGCCGCGACGCCGGCGAGGCGCTCCACGCCTTCCTGCTGATCCTGGGCGGCCTGACGCTGGCCGGAGGGGCCGTGGCCCTGCCCGCCGGCTACCTGCTGGCGGCGCGGGCGCTGCTGCCCCTGGATCAGGCCGTGCGGGAGCGCAGCGAATTCGTCGCCCTGGCCTCGCACCGGCTGCGCACGCCCCTGGCCGTGATCCGCACGGCGGGCGAGTTGGCCCTGGCCGGCCAGGGGCTGCAGCCGGCCGAGGCCCTGGAGACGATCATCGGTCAGGCCCAGGGTCTCGAACACCTGGCGCAGCGGCTGACGGCCCTGAGCCGGGCCGAGGTGGGGTCCGACGGGGGCGGCGGCCCCACGGACGCCCGCCAGGTGGCCCGGGCGGTCGCGGCGGCCCTGCAGCCCGCCGCCCAACAGCGGGGCGTGCGCCTCCACCTGCTGGCCGGGCCGGCCCCGCGGGTCCGGGCGGGCGAGGCCGACGTGGCCGACTTGCTGAGCTCCGTCGTGGAGAACGCTGTCCGCCACGCCCCGCCGGGGTCGGAGGTCACGCTGCGGCTGCTGGCGGCGGGCCGGCGGGTGACCCTGGAGGTCGCCGACCGCGGGCCGGGGATCGATCCGGCGCTGCTGCCCCGCGTCATGCGCCCCTTCGTGCAGGGCGCGGGGGTCCGCGGGGGGACGGGTCTCGGGCTCGCCATCGCCGCGGCCATCGCCCAGCGCCTGCGGGGCCGCATCGAGCTGGCCTCGGCGCCGGGCCGGGGGACGACGGTGCGCATCACCCTGCCCGCGGTCCCGCGCCCGCGTCCCCGCCCACCGTGAGGGGCGGGGTTGGGGAGCCGCGGAGCGAAGCTCGCCGCGGAGCGAAGCTCGCCGCAGGCGAGCGGTGCTGCGCCGCAGGCGAGCGGTGCTGCGCCGCGGAGCGAAGCTCGCCGCAGGCGAGCGGTGCTGCGCCGCGGAGCGAAGCTCACCTCCGGTGAGCGGTGCTCCGCCGCTCCCGGCAGGGACGGGGGGCGGCCCGTGGCGAACCCTCGGGGGAGCGAGCGGTCAGGGGGGCGTGTGGGGTTGGAGGTCGTCCTGGCGCGTGTGTATGGGGCGCCCAGTTCCGCGGAGGGCGTGCGCGTCCTGGTGGACCGGCTCTGGCCGCGCGGCGTGAAGCGGGAGGAGGCACCGTGGGAGCACTGGCTCCCCGAGGTGGCCCCGAGCAACGACCTGCGGCAGTGGTTCGATCACGACCCGGCCAAGTTCGCCCTCTTCGAGAAGCAGTACCTCACCGAACTCGCCGCCCCCAAGGGCCGGGCCGCCATCGGCCGCCTCTCCGCCCTGGCGGGGGAGCGTCCCTTGCTGCTGCTCACGGCGACCGCCGACCCCGAGTGCAGCCACGCCCAGGTGCTGCGGCGCCTGCTGCTGGGTGAGGTGGCGGCGCCGCGTTGACGGAACGGGCGGAGGGGCGCGGCCCCGAGGGCGAGGCGCAGCGCGAGGCCGCCAGCGCGGACCTGCGCCCCGCACGCGTGGTGGCCGCCGGGCTGCTGTTGAGCAAGCCGACCGGCTACCTGCGCGACGCCCTGCTGGCGGCGCGCTTCGGCACCGGCCGCGCCATGGACGCCTACTCCATCGCCTACACGGCCGCGGTGGCGGCGTTCGATATCGTCGGGGCGCCCCTGCAGCGGGTCGTCGTGCCCGTCCTGGTCCGGGCCCGCGAGCGCCGGGGTCCGGGCGGGCTGGCGGCCACCTCCGGCGCCATCCTCTGGGCCGTCCTCCTGGCCTCCCTGGCCCTGGGGGCCGTGCTCCTGCTGGGGGCGGGCCCCGTGGCGGCGCTCCTCGCCGGGCACGGCCACGCGGCGGCCCAGACCGCCGTCCTGCTCCGCTGGCTCTCGCCCCTGCCGCTGGCCATGGCCCTCTCCGCGTACGCCTCGGCCTGGCTGCAGGCGGGCCGGCACTTCGCGCTGCCGGCCTTCGTCGGCCTCCCGCTGGATCTGGCGATCATCGGGTTGGTGCTCTTCGCGGGCCACTCCCTGGGCATCCTGGCGGCGGCCTGGGGGCTGCTGCTCGGGACCCTGCTGCAGTTGGTGTTGCAGTGGCCGGGGCTGCGCGCCTTCGGCCACCGCGTCGACCCGCCGGCCCCGCGCACCTGGGGCGACCCGGGCCTGCAGGACAGCGTGGGCATGGCCCTGCCCCTGCTGGTCAGCGCCGCCAGCGTCCAGGCCGTGAACGTCCTGCAGCAGGCGCTCGCCGCGCGCCTGGCCACCGGCAGCGCCGCCGCCCTGATCTACGCCTACCGCGTGCTGGACCTACCGGCGGCCCTCTTCGTCCTGCCCGTGGTGACGGTCATCGTGCCGCGGCTGGCGGCCCAGTTCTCGGCCGGGTCACCGCGGGCCGCCGCGCGCACGCTGCGGGAAACGGCGTGGGCGCTCGGGGCGGGCCTGTTGCCCTGCGCCCTGCTGCTCGGCTTCCTGGCGGCGCCGCTGGCCGCGGCGCTCTACGAGCACGGGGCCTTCAACGCCGCCTCCGTGGCGGCCATGGCGCGCGGGCTGGTGGGCTTCGCCCCGGCCGTGGTCTGCACGGGGATGCAGCAACTCCTGCGGGCGAGCTTCTACGCCCGCCAGGACGCCCGCACGCCGATGCTCTGGGACCTGGCCGCCCTGGGGGCCAGCGCCGCCTTCGACCTGGCGACGTACCGCCTCTGGCACGAGTTGGGGCTGGCGCTCGGCCTCTCCTTCGGGGCGGCGGTGGCCTGGGCCGGCCTGGCGCTGCGGTTGCGCCGCGAGCGGGGCCCGGCCCGGCCCGACGAGCCGGAACCCGGGCGGCGCTGGCCGCCGCTGGTCGCCGGGGCGGCGGCCCTGGTCGTGACCGTGCTGCTCTGCCGCGAACTGCCCCCCTTCCTGGGGACGATCCCCTGGCGGCGGGGCCTCGCGGAGGTCGCCGCCGGCGGCACCTGCGGGGCGGTGGCCTACGCCGTGGTGACCGTGCTCACCGGGGGCGGCGGCCTGTTGCGGCGCCTGGTCGGGGCCGTCCGCCCCGGGTCGTAGACGGGGGCCGCCGAAGGGGACGTTGGCGGCCCCGGTTCCGGTGGCGCAGCCGTCTCGGCCGCTGGACCATTGATGCCACCCCCGCGTCGCATCTGGATCAGCATGGGCCGACCACGGCGGGTATCGCCTGTCGGCGCCCAGGTCCGAGCGCCCCCCACGGCTGCCGCGCCTGGAACCCGCCAAGCCGGCGCGCTCCATTCCCATCCGCGGCTTCCAGCCGGGAGGCGCGCGGCCGGGCGGGCCGGTGCAGAAGGGGCCGGCCTGCCGCACGGCCCCGCCCCCGGGGCCCGCTCAGGGCTCGACGAGGCCGTCGCGGATGGCGTGGCGCACGAGCCCGGCCAGGTCGCGGATGCCGAGCTTGTCCATGATGTGGGCGCGGTGGGTCTCCACGGTCTTGGGGCTGAGCCCGAGCCGGCCCGCCGCCTCCTTGGCGCTGTGGCCCAGGGCCAACAGGCGCAGCACCTCGCGCTCGCGGGGGCTGAGCGGCCGGTTGACCGGGGTCCGCAGCGCCTCCACCGGGGCGGCCGGATCGACGAAGGTGGCGCCGGCGGCGACCTCCTCCAGGGCGTGGATCAGCGTCGCCGGGGAGGTCCACTTCAGCACGTAGCCCGCGGCCCCCGCCTCCAGGGCCGCCCGCACGTACTCGGCGTCCCGGTGCACACTCAGCATGAGGATGCGGGCTTCGGGCCAGGCCAGGCAGGCCTCGCGGGCCGCGGCGATCCCGCTCTGCCCGGGCAGGCCCACGTCGAAGAGGGCCAGGTCCGGGCGCAGGGCCAGCACGTCGGCGACCGCCCGCCGGCCGTCGGCCGCCTCTCCGACGACGCGAAAGCGCCCGGTGTCCTCCAGCAGGGCGCGCAGTCCGGCGCGGACGACCGGCTGGTCCTCGGCCAGCAGCACCTCGATCACGCCGATCCCTCCCGGCGGCCCGGCTGCGGGCAGAAGAGCGTGACGATCGTTCCCCGGCCCGCGGCCGAGTCCATGCGCAGGGTGCCGCCGATGGCCGCCGCCCGGGCGCGCATGGCCCGCAACCCGTAGCGGCCTCGCTCCGCCGCCGACGGGTGCGCGGTCGCTAGCCCGGCCCCGCCCGGCGCCGGCGCGGCCGCTGGCGACCCCTGGCCGTCGTCCTCGACCTGGAGTTCCCAGCCCCCCTCGGTCCGGTCCCAGCGCACCCAGACGTTGCGCGCCCCGGCGTGGCGCCGGGCGTTGGCCACGGCCTCCTGGGCGATGCGGAACACGGCGTGCTGGGCATCGCTGCCGGGGGGCGGGCCGGCCTGCTCCTCCACGTGGACCGCCGGGGGCTCCGCGCCGGCACCCGGGCCCTGGGCCACGGGCTCCTCCCCCAGCCAGCGCAGCGCCGCGGCGAAGCCGAGGTCCTCCAGCACGACGGGGTGCAGGGCGGCGATGCTCCGCCGCAGGCCCTCGAGCACCCCCAGGGCCTCGGCCGCCAGCTCGGGACGGTCCTGCAGGGCCGCCGTCAGGCGGGCCAGGCGCTGGCAGGGGTCGTCGTGCAGTTCGCGGGCGATGCGGCGGCGCTCCTCGTCCTCGGCGCGCATCGCGGCCAACGCGGCGCTCCGCTTCTGCGCCGCCAGCCGGTCGAGCATGCCGTTGAGGGTGACGGCCAGGGTCGAGGCCCAGGGGTCGCCGCCGCTGCGCGCCCGGGCCTGGTCGTCGCCGGCCCCCACGGCCGCCATCGTCGCCACGAGCCGCTCCAGGGGCCGCAGGGCCAGCCGCAGCAGCACGGTCGTGCAGGCCACGGCCAGCAGGGCCCCCGCCGCCCCCAGGCTCGCCGAGAGCAGGCCCGGGCCCCGGGCGCGCGCCCCGGCCCAGGCCCCGGCCCAGGTCGAGGCCAGGAGGAAGGCGGTGTCGGCGATCTGGATCTTCCAGAAGACGGGCAGACTCTGGTTCAGGCGCACCAGCCAACCGGCCGGGGGGACCGGGGGGTGGGCATCCATCCGCATGGTGTCCATAACCCACAAGGTACACCTCCGGTGCGGCGGCGGCATCCCGGGCGCGCGCGGCGGGCCGGGGGCCGCAGCAGCGGGAGGGCGAGAGGGCCGCGCGGCAATGCGTCCCGCGTGTGCCTGGGGGCGGAGGAGGCCGCGTGGCCCGAGGAGAACTCCGGGCGAGCACCGGGGTAGGCCGCCGGGGCCGCCGCCGGGTGGTTTGGGCGCCAGAGGGGCGGGGGCGATCGTTTGCGCCCGCGCCGGGTGCGCGCCGTGGTGCGGAGGGAACGGAGGTGCAGCGGGATGCCCGAGTTGGGGGAGCGCGACCGGCAGGTGGTCGCCCGCCTGTTCGCGGGGGCGACCCGCCCGGTCCGGGTCGAGGTCTACGTGGCCGGCAGGCCTGAGCCCGGGCCGAAGACGGGGTTTCGGGCCGCCATCGCCGAGGTGGCGGAGTTGGTGCCGCTGCTGCAGGTCGCCGAGTACGGGGCGGACCAGGCCGGAGCGGCCGTGGAGCGCACCCCGGCGGTGTGGCTGCGCGACGGCGACGGCGCGGACCTGCGCGTCCGCTTCTACGGCCTGCCGACGGGTTACGAGTTCTCGAGCCTGCTGGCGGCCGCCGCCGACGCGGCCACCCCCCAGAGCGCCCTGCGGGCCGCGACCCTGGAGGCCCTGGCCGGCTTGGAGCAGGACGTGCAGATCAAGGTGTTCTCCACGCCCACCTGACCGCACTGCCCCCGGGCGGTCCGCCTGGGCAACCAGATGGCCCTGGCCAGCCCCAGGGTCTCGGCCGAAACGATCGACGCCGTGCACTTCTCCAGCCTGGCGGGCCTCTACCAGGTGCGCGGCGTGCCGCGCCTCGTCTTCAACCGGCGCCTCCAGGTCGAGGGCGCGGTCCCCGAGGCGACCTTCCTCCAGCACGTCCTGGCGGCGGGGTCCGGCACGCGCTGAGGCGGCGGCTGGCGCGGCGCGATGCGCCAAGCGGCCGCTACGCTCGCTGGGGGGCTAGGCCCGAGTGGCCGGGCGGCCCCCCCGGGGTCGGCTGCGGGCTGTGGTGCCCCGCCGGCCGGCGTGGTGGGTTTCCCGCGCGGAGACGCGGCTGGGCGCGGGCAGCGGCGAGGCCAACGCGGCCCCGGCCACGAGCGGCAGCGGCAGGGGGGCGTAGGTGGCGGAGGCGCACGCCGCCACCTACGCCCCCGGTTTGTCGGGGATGCGGGCCAGTCCCAACGCCGCGACGGTGCCGACCAAGCCGGCGAGCTCGGAGGGGACGACCAGGGTCGTGGCCGGGCCCGCGGCGACCTTGGTCAGGGCCTCCATGGCCCGCAGGCTGAGCACCCCGGCCTCGGGCTTGCTGGCGTTGATCATGGCGATCGCGTCGGCCTGGGCCTTCTGTGTGGTCAGCAGGGCCTGGGCCTGGCCCTCGGCCTGGAGGATCGCCGCCTGGCGGCCGGCCTCGGCCTCCAGGATGGCCGCCTGCTTGAGCCCCTCCGCGCGCAGGACGGCCGCCTGCTTCTCGCCGTCGGCGGTTGTCACCACCGCGATGCGCTCGCGCTCGGCGCGCATCTGCATCTCCATCGCGGCCCGCACGTCGGTGGGCGGCATGATGTCGCGGATCTCGATCCGGTGCACCTTGACCCCCCAGACCACGATCTCCCGGTCCAGCTGGGCCTGCATGCGGGCGTTGATGGCCTCGCGCTCGGAGAGGGACTCGTTGAGGCTCATCGTGCCGACGATGGCCCGCAGCGCCGTCTGCACGATCATCTCCACGGCGCCCTCGAAGTTGGCGACGTTGTAGGTGACCTTGACCGGGTCGATGACCTGGAAGTACAGGACCGAGTCCACCTGGATGGTCACGTTGTCCCTGGTGATGATGGACTGGGGGCGCACGACGATGAACCGCTCGCGCATGTCCACGATCGAGCGCATGCGGTCGATCACGGGCACCAGCAGGGCGATGCCCGCCGGGGCTTGGCGGTGGAAGCGGCCCAGGCGCTCGACGATGCCCACGGTCGCCTGATGGATCGTGCGCAGGCAGGCCAGGCCCAGGAGGACGACGACGACCACGACGGCGATGGCGGCGATGTTCACCCGGTCCACCTCCCCTCAGCGGCCGGAGCGGAGGGCCGCTGGGGGCCCGCAGCGGAACCGGTGCGCTCCACGATGAGTTCGCCCTCCTCCACGGCCCGCACCCGAGCCGATCCGCCGGCGGGCAGCGCGCCGCTCCCCGGGGCGGAGCGGGCGACGTAGGGCACGCCGTCGACGACCAAGCGGCCGCTGGCCATGCCCTCGTCGATGGGGTCCAGGACGCTCCCCAGGCGGCCGACCAGAAGTTCCGGCCGCATCGGGGCCGGGAAGCGCCGGCGCCCGGCGACCAGTGGCCGCACGGCCCCGAGCAGGACCGCGGCCAGCACCACGAAGGCGGCCACCTGCAGGGCGGGCGGCAGCCCCAGGCCTGCCACGACCGCGGCCCCCGCAGCCGCCGCGGCGACCCAGACGCCGACCAGCGCCCCGCTATGGAGCTCGGCCGCGACCCCCAGCACCAGGAGCGCGATCCAGAGGATCAGCACGGCGCCACACCCCCCGCACAGGCGGCGCAGGCCTCGGCCGCGCCATCGCCACCCGTCCCCCCATTGTAGACCCGCGGGCGTTCCGAAAGCGCAACGAACCGCTGTCCGCGGCGGGGAGGGGCACGGCCCGCCGGCGGGGCTCGGCGAGCGGGCCCTCTGGCGCCCGGCGGGGCCGGCGGGGCCTCCCCCCCGGGTCGCCCCGGCGCACCGGCGAGCGCTGCGGTCCCCAGCGGGCGGCCGCCCACCCGACCCCGCCCGGTCAGGCGCGCAGGAAGCGCTCGATGATCCCGGAGTACACCTCCACGGCGGCCGTCACCTCGGCCAGGGCGATGTGCTCCCGCACCGTGTGGGCGAAGGCGATGTCCCCGGGGCCCAACACGATCGCCGGCACCCCGGCCAGCGCGACGATCTTGCTGGCGTCGGTGCTGTAGGGGGCCCCGGCCGGGGCGACCGGCTGCCGCAGCACGGCCCCGGCGGCCTCCAGTGCCCAGCGGGCGACCGCCGCCCCGGGATCGGTGTCCAGCGCCGGGTCCGCCGGGCGCAGCGGCCGGGCCTCGGCCGGCGCACCGGCGTCCGCCAGCGCGCGCTCCAGCCAGTCCAGCACCCCCTGCCCGTCCAGCCCCGGGGGCAGCCGCACGTCCACCCCCAGGCGGCAGCGGTCGGGAATCACGTTGACGGGGTTGTCGGTCGCGATCTGCGTCACCGACCAGCGCGCCGGACCCGACAGCGGGTGCCGGACACCCGCGAAGCGTGCGGCGAACCCCTCCTGGAGCGGACCGACGAGCCGGGCGGCGTGGAGGATGGCGTTGTCGCCCAGTTCGGGGCGGGCGGTGTGGGCGGCCCGCCCGTGGGTCACGACCTCCAGCCGGAGGTTGCCTGGGTGGGCCACGACCGGCACCAAGCCGGTCGGCTCGGCGACGACCGCGCCCACCGCGGCCAGCCCGCGCTCGGCCAAGGCGCGCACCCCGGTGAAGTCGTGCTCCTCGTCGATCGCCCCCCAGAAGACCAGCGGCCGCTCCGCGCGTGCGTGGCGGGCGAGGGCGAGCATCATGGCCGCCAGGCCGCCCTTGACGTCGCAGGCCCCCCGGCCGTACAGCGCCCCGCCGCGGACGGTGGGGGCGAAGCCGTCGCCCATGCCCCCGAGCGGTACCGTGTCCAGGTGGCACTCCAGCAGCAGGGCCGGGCGCGTCGCGCTGGGCTGCCCCAGCGTGGCCACCACGTTGGGGCGTCCCGGCAGCACCTGCTCCTGCCGCACCTGGAACCCGGCGTCGCACAGGAAGCCGGCCACGAAGGCCGCCAGCGCCCCCTCGCCGGGCGAGGTCGCGCCCGAGGTCGCACCCGAGGTCGCATCCGAGGTCGCGCCCGAGGTCGCGCCCGAGGTCGCATCCAAGGAGGGATTGACCGACGGGAGGCGGACCAGGGCCGCCAGCAAGTCGGCGACCGGGGTGGCGGCGGGCGTGTGGGTGGGCGTCGCGGTGGGCCCCCTCTCCGGGTCCGTGCGCCCCCTTCACGCCGGAGGCCCACCGCACCTGCCGGGCGCGGGGGCCGGGGCAGAAGGGCGTCATTCCGGAGGGGGCGCGTCGAGGGGCGGGGGCACCCCCGGTCTCGGTCTGGCCGCCCCGTGGGCGGCGTTCCCGGCCCGGGGCGGCCGCGCCAGATCGCGCCGCGCACACCCGTGCCCCGCGCCCGGGGCGGGCGGGTCGTCGGGGGTTGCATAGGACGTCGGGGCCGTCGCCCCTGGCGAAGCAGGGTTCACCGGAGCCACACCCTCCCGCCCGAGGCACCCGGCACCCGCGGTTCCGCCGTCCCGGCGCGCTCTGGCTCATGTCCCGCCCCCCGGCGCGGGGGGGGGGCGCGGAACAGGTCCGGGTGCCCCCAGCCCACCCTGGATCGGGGGTTTCTGTGCACACCCGGCCCGGGCGGTAGGTGGGACCCGGCCACGTCCCCCCTTGGCGGGTCCCACCTACCGC
Organism: Clostridia bacterium; assembly: GCA_027335545.1. The sequence continues at coordinate 1,169 of DAHWHV010000410.1, read as the reverse complement.
CGCCGCCCGCCGAACAGCACCTCCCCCTCCCACGCCCACAGGAGCCGCAGCAGCCTGCGCAGCAGGGCCGCCAGGGACCCGGGCCGGGCCGGGCGCTCCATCCCCGTGATCACCCAGGCCTCGGAGGCGTTGGTCAGGTACGTCTCCGGCAGCAGGAACAGGCTCTGGGGCCCGGTGCCGAAGCGGCCCCACGAGGTCAGGCAGATCAGGTAGCGCTCGGCCCCGGCGCACAGGGCCCCCGGCAGGTAGGGGACCCGGGGCAGGGTGCCGACGACGAGGAACTGGTGGCCCCCGAGGCTCGCCTGGTCGGTCCACGAACCTGGCACCACGCCTCGGATGTGGTCCGCGCCGCCCAGCAGGGCCGCCAGGGCGGGCGGCGGGTTGTGCAGCGGCATGGGCTGGGGGGCCTCGAAGGCCGGCAGGACCGCCGCATCCAGCAGGACGGGCCCGTGCCGCAAGGCCGCGGCGATCTCCGGGAAGGCCGGCTCGAGGGCGGCGAAGCCGACGATGCGGTAGGGGGCCGCCGCGGCGGCCATGGCGGCGGTCAGGCCGGCCTCGGCCTGGGCCACGACCTGGAGGCCGTCGGCCGGGAAGGGGTCGAGCCCCCACGGGCAGAGCCCGACCTCGCGCAGGACGGCGAAGGCCTGGTGCGGCTCCAGGCCCTCGGAGCGCTCGCCGTAGTGCCGGTGGGTGTAGCCGTAGAGCCAGGAGGGCGAGCCCAACTCGGGCCGGGGCCGGCCCGCCTGGACTTGGTGCCAGAGGTGCGCCAGGGCGTCGGAGAAGGCCACGCACTCCTCGGACTGGTCCTGGTTCAAGCACGGCAGGTGCTCCAGGTGCGGCAGCAGCGTGAACGGCGCGGGCGCGGGCGCGGCGCCGGGGGCCAGACGGCGGTACGGCCGCAGGCCGCGCCGCGGCCGACTGCGCAGGTAACCGTAGTGGTGCGGCCGCTCCGCCACGGCCGGGGCGGGGGTGGGGAGGGTTCGCGCCGGGACCGCCCCCACCCAGCCCGCGCGCCGGGCCACGCGCGCGGCGACGGCGGCCAGCTCGGCGCGCGTGGCGATGCCCTCGGGGGCGAAGCGGTTCCCCCCGACCCCCCGCATCAGGCCCGTCTCGACCGCCAGCGCCACGTCGCGGGCGTACCAAGCCTCGGCGGGGACGTCGGCGAAGGT
>DAHWHV010000406.1 GCA_027335545.1 Clostridia bacterium | reverse complement strand
CCGGCCCGCAGGCCCGCCGCCAGGAGCACGTCGCGCAGGCGGACACCGCTCCAGATGGCCGTACTGATCGCATCGGGGCCCCACAGGAGTTCGTCCGGGATAGGGGTCAGGCGGTGCAACTCCAACCGCCGGTGGCCGGCGCACTGCAGGGTGGCGGCGATCTCCACCCTGGGGAAGCGCGCGAGGAGTTCCGGCAGGGAGAGGGACAGGGGCGTCCCCACCTCGCCTTCGACGCGAAGGCCGTAGGACGCGGCATCCACGGCGGGCGTGGGGGCGTGGGACCGGAGGTAGAAGAGGGGCGTCGGGGTGAGGAAGTCGCGGATCAGGGACTCCCGGGGTGTCCCGGCGTTGGGCGGCTCCTCAAGGTAGCACGTGAGCGCCGGGGCGGGGGCCTGCGCGAACTGAACCGACTCGACCAAGGGAACGCCTCCCAGGCGGGGTGGTGGGACGACCTCCAGTGTGCCCACCGTGGGCCGCAGGCCCGCCATCGCGCGGCCCCAACCGGGGGCCTCTGGGTCGGGCGACGCCCGGGCGAACGTGGAGACGCCGGGAAGGCGGGGATGGCCGGCAGGGCAGGGCGCCCCCTGGGGCCGCTGGGTTGCCCTGGGGCGACGGGGCCCACCCGCCTCGCCGGGCGCTGTGACGGAGCCGCCGGCGGGCCTGGATTGGGCGGACGGCCCGCGTGCCGGCGCCTGCGCCTCTCCCACGGCGCCGCCGCCCCTGGACGGGGGCCCCGCTCAGGCCCCCGGGCGGCTCCCCGGCTTCACCGCCTCCCCCCCGGCGCGGCAGAGCGGGCACTCCCCCGCCGCCCAGGTGGGCAGGTCGAAGCGCGCCAGGGCCACGTAGGGGACGTCGAAGACCGCGCCCGGGTCGGGGATGCGGTCGCAGTAAACGGCGACGCCGATCACCGCCGCCCCCTCGGCCCGCAGCAGATCGACGGCCTCCAACGCCGAGCCGCCGGTGGTCAGGGTGTTCTCACAGACGAGCACCCGCTCATCGGCCGCGACCTGGAAGCCGCGGCGCAGCGCGAAGCGCCCCTCCGCGCCGCGCTCGCAGAAGAGGAAGCGCGTGCCCAGGGCCCGCGCCAACTCATAGCCGGGCAGAATGGCCCCGAAGGCCGGACCCAGGACCGTCGCGGGGCGTAGGCCCGCTTGGCGGACGCGCTCGGCCAGGCCCGCGGCCAACTCCGCCCCCACGGCCGGGTGCTGGAACGGCGCGGCCAGTTGCAGGTAGCGGTCCGCATGGCGCCCCGAACTCAGGCGGAAGTGCCCCTCCACCAGCCCACCGGTCGCGCGCAGGATGTCCTCCATCGGACGCCCCACCGGACGCTCCGTCGGCCGCTCCACCGGACGCTCCACCGGACGCCCCGTCGGCCGCACCGTCACTCCCCCTCTTCCCCTGTTGCCTGCTTTCGCTGTTGTCTCCTCTGCGCGGAGGCCGCCCGTGGCCGGCCGCTCCGCCGCGCCCGGCCGGCGCCCTCAGGGCCGGAGCCAGACCCCCTGCGGTTCCCCCACCGGCGCACCGTCCCGAAAGGCGACCCGCCCGGAGACGATCGTCGCCACGACCTCGGCTCGTGGCGGGCGGAGGCGCGGCAGGGGGCCATCGGGGTGGAGGCTCCACTGCCGGGGAGGGACCGCGGGCGCGCGTGGCCGCACGACCGCGATGTCCGCCACGGCGCCCGGGGCGAGCCGCCCGCGGCGCGGCCAGAGTCCCCAGGCCCGGGCCGGGCCCTCGCAGAGCAGTTCCACCAGGCGCCGCAGGGGCAGGCGGGGGTCGCCCCACAGGACCCCCAGCGTGTTCTGCACCCCGGCGAAGCCCGAGGGGGCCGCCAGGAGGTCCGGGACCCCCTTCTCGGCGTCGGCGTGCGGGGCGTGGTCCGACCCCACGCTGTCGATCGTGCCGTCCGCCACCGCCCTCCAGAGGGCCTCCCGATCCGCCGCGGTGCGTAGCGGCGGGTTGACCTTGGCCCAGGCGCCCAGCGCCAGGGCCTCTGCCTCCGTCAGGGTGAGGTAGTGGGGGCAGGTCTCCCCGCGGACGTCCACGCCCTCCCCCTTGGCCGCGCGCACGGCCGCAGCCCCGGCGGCCGTGGAGAGGTGGGCGATGGCGATGGGCGCCGAGGCCACCCCGGCCAGCAGGCAGGCCCGCGCGACCGCCTCCGCCTCGGCCAGTGGGGGGCGGGCCCGGCCATGCGCCGTCAGGTCCCGGGGGGCGGCCGCGTTGGCGTCGGCCCAGGCGGCGGCCAGCAAGGCCGCGTTCTCGGCATGGACCATCGTCCGCAACCCCAGCGCCGCCGTCCGCCGCCAGGCACTCAGGAGTTGCCCGTCGTCGGGCGGCGGCAGCGAGGCCGTGGTCTCCCCCAGGAAGACCTTCAAGCCGATCGCGCCGGCCTCCGCCAGGCCGGGCAGCGCCTCCAGGTTGTCCGCGGCCAGGGCCCCGTAGAGGGCATAGTGGCAGCGGCTGCGCCCGGCGATCAACGCGGCCTTGGCCGCCAGGGTCTCGCCGTCCGCCGTGGCGGGGATGGTGTTGGGCATGTCCAGCACGGTGGTGATGCCCCCCGCCACAGCCGCCGTGGAGGCATGCGCCCAGTCTTCCTTGTGGGTGAGCCCCGGCGTGCGGAAGTGGACGTGGGCGTCGATGCCGCCGGGCAGCACCAGGCAGTCGGTGGCGTCCAGGGTGGCGGCGGCGGCGACGGGCGTCCCGGGGGGCAGGAGGTCGCGGATCGTTCCCCCGTCCAGGATGAGGTCGGCGGGGCCGATGTGGGTGGGCAGGACGGCGGTCCCGCCGCGGATCACCAGGTCAGGCATGGGGCTCCTCCTCTGGACGCGCGGCACTCACCGAGCCGCAGGCAACTACCCGATCCCACACGCACAGCCAGGCCGGGGCACGGGCGGCCGGGCCGAGCCAAACCCCGCCGGGCTGGGGCCACAGGCGGGACCAGTATAGAACAGCGCGGGGCGGCGGGGGCGACACCCGGGGGAGTCATGCTCGGGGCCGTGCGTGGGCCATAACCGCTTCCCGCTGCGGACCAAAGCCGCGGCGCAGGTCGGCGACGCACCGGGTGGCTACGGCCGGTTCGCCGCGGCCGCTGCCCCACAGCCCTTCTGCCGCCATTGCCAGCCGCGTCAAGGGACCGCGACGCAGTCACCAGCACCTCGCCCGCTGGGACTTCTGGCCGAAGGGCCCCCATCGGGAGGAGGGGCAAGCCGACCACCGCTGGCTCGCACCGGACGGAGACGGTGCAGGGGGGCGGCGACGGGGAGGGTGACGGACGCCGGGGGGCTGGGGCCTGCCCTGGGCGGCAGTGCGCGCGTGTCCGCGGCCCGACCTCCCGCCCCGCCCCCGGCCGTCACGGCGAGGCGGCATCCGCCCGGACCCGCGCGCCCCTCCGGGGCTCGTAGCGCCCCAGGATCGTGCCGAAGAGCACCACGTAGGCGAACTGCAGCGCCGCAGACAGGTAGAACGGCAGGTCCAGCGAGCCCACCGCCATCAGCCAGCCGCCCAACGCCGGCCCGACGGCCGAGGGCACGCGCATGGAGAGGCCGTTGAGGCTGCTGGCCAGGCCACGCCGCTCATCGCGCACCAGACCCACGCCGAAGGCTTGGCGCGCCCCGGCCGAGCCCCGGTTGAGCATGGAGCGCACCACGTAGACGCCGGCCGCCCAGGCGTAGGTCGGCATCAGCGGCATGGCCACGAGCAGGGCGCAGCCGAGCAACCGCACCCAGACCACCGAGCGCACGATGCCGACGCGCGTGGTGAGTTGACCCGTGATCAGCGACGAGAAGCCGGTCAGCAGGAACATCAGCCCGTAGACCGAGCCGATGGCGCCGGGGCCCGCCCCGTAGCGCACGGCGAACCAGTAGGGCAGCAGGGGACTGAACAGGCCGATGCCCAGGGAGTTCACGGCGTTGACGCTCGTCAGCAGCGCCATGGCCGCATTCTCCCGTCGCCGCAGGCCGGCCTCGCCGGCTTCGTCGCGTGGGGCCGCGCCCGCCCCCAGGGCCTGCGCCGCGGACGGCCGTCCGCCCACGGCGGTGGCGCGCCGGTCGGCGACCGGTGGGTCCGCCGCCACCGCCATCGCCGGCACCGCCACCGACGACCCCTCCGGGACCCGCCCGGGCCTCCGCTCCGGGAGGGTGGCGATCTGCCACCAGTTCAGCGCCGCGATCAGCGCCGAGAGGACGAAGAGCGGCTGATAGGCGCCCTGGCCCGGCCACCAGTGCGCGAACAGCGGGACGGCGCCGCCCAGCAGCGAGCCGAGCCCCATCCCCCAGAAGCCGATGGCCCCGTTGAGGCTGAAGACCTGCCCCCGCTGGGCGGCGCCCACGTTCTGCGCCAGCCAGGCCTGCTCGACGGGGCCGAAGGGCCCCGCGGAGCCGTTGGCGCCCCGCCCGTAACCCAGCAGGACGGCCGCCCCCACCAGCACCCAGGAGCGGGGATCGAGCACGATCGCCACGGCCCCGATCGTCATCAGGACCTGGAAGGCCACCAGAAACGGGCGTCGGCCCCAGCGATCGCTGAGCACACCCCCGGCCAGCATCAGGGCCGCGCCCACCAAGCCGGCGGCGGCGAGCAGCAGACCGATCCCCGCCGCGCTCCATTGCAACGCCTTGAGGTAGAGGACGAAGTCGACGGCGAGGGCGCCCTGGGCGACGCTGCGCAGCAGCCGCGCCTCCATGAGCCGCCGCGCCACGGGCCGCAGC
>DAHWHV010000398.1 GCA_027335545.1 Clostridia bacterium | reverse complement strand
GGCCCCGCGCGGGCCCGGGGCCCCCGCAGGCCGCGGCGCGCCGGGCCCAGTCCGTCTCCACGGGCTGCTTGAGCCACAGCCGGTTCCCGACACGGGTCGGGAGTCGCGCCCCACGTCGGCGCCTGCCTGGTGGCGACGTGGGCCGCGCTGGCCGCGGTCCCCGCGGCGCTTGTACCGCAGGCCCCCGTTCGTCCAGGGTGGACCGCGCACGCGGCCACCGGCACCTCGCCCGCTGGGCCTTGTGGTCGAACGGCCCCCCAGCGGAACGATGGGCCCTTGGGGCGCGCGCCGGCGCGCCGGGCCGGAGGCAGCGGGGCGAACGGGGCGGGCGAGGGGCCGCAGCACAATCCTCTTGTGCTGCGGCCGCCTCACGGCCCCTGGCGCATCCGGGCGGGCGCGTCCTCGATCCAGAGGAAGGCGCCGAGCACGGCGCGGCTGCGGGCGTCCAAGTCTCGCACGGCCTGGAACTCGGCGCGCCGCCCCTCGCGGTCGCTCAACAGGTAGCGGCCCGGGCCCAACGCCCGCACATGGTCGGTCAGGTTGGGCAGGCGGAGGCGCAGGGGGCCGCGGTCGGTGTCCAGGTCCCAGACGGTCGCCGGGCTCCAGCTGCCGCCGTCGGTCGTGTCCTCGACGATCGAGCGCACGGCCTGGACGTGCGGGGTGAGGTAGCGGAGGTCAAGCTCTTCCGTCAGTAAGGCGCGCGTCGCCGCCTCCAGGGCCCGCGGCTCCTCGATCACGCCGATCTGGTGGCGCGCGCCGTCGAGCAACACGATCCAGAGGTCGGGCTCGGAGAGGGGGAAGGCACGCCAAGCGGAGACCGACAGGTAGCTGCGGTCCCCGAGGCTGGCGCGCAGGGAGCCGCTGGGTCCGCGGTGCAGGCGGAGGCGCTCGGGGTCGATGCGACGGAGGCCGCGGTCGTCCTCGATGCCCTCCGGCAGGGGCAGGGCCTCGGCGGGTGCTGGCGCTGGGCGGGGCTGCTCCGGTGTCTCCATCACGGCCCCCGTTCGTCTCTCGTCTTCTTCTCCCTGCCTGTGTTTCCCCTGGCCGGGCCCACCCCCGGCCCCCTCGCCCCGGCGCGGTGCCGGCGGCGCTGGTCGCCCCGCTGATCCCGTCCAGCCGCCCCGGCCCCCGGCCCCGGGCGCGCGCGTTCCCGGCGGGGGAGGGAAACCCTTGCGGCCCTGGAGGGGGCCAGGGCGGGGGCGCAGTGGCGGGCGCCCCCGGTCCGATGGGGGGCGGGGGAGCCCTGGCCAGGGCGCCCTCTATCGAACGGGCGGGTGGCGGCGGCCGCCCGGGGGCGGACGCCGATGCCAAAAGGCCCAAGGGGTGCGGAGGTGGTCCCGGCAAGTGTCCTCGTTGGCCGTGACCGCCTACGCGCCGATCCCCACCTCTGCGGTCATGGCCGCGTTCTCCTGCTGGGTCCGGACCATCCGGGCGTAGATGCCGTCTTTCTCCATCAGCTCGCTGTGCGTGCCGACCTCCGCCACCTTGCCGTGTTCCAGCACGACGAGGCGGTTGGCGTTGCGCAGGGTCGAGAGGCGGTGGGCGATGGCGAAGGTGGTGCGTCCGCGGATCAGCCGGGCGATCGCCTCCTGGATCTGGCGTTCGGTCTGCGTGTCCACCGAGGCGGTCGCCTCGTCGAGGATCAGGATGCGGGGGTCGTGCAGGACGGCGCGGGCGATCGAGATGCGCTGACGCTCGCCCCCGGAGAGCCGCGTGCCGCGCTCGCCGACGCGCGTGTCGTAGCCGTCGGCCAGTTGGACGCTGAACTCGTGGGCGTTGGCGATCTGGGCCGCCCGCAGGATGTCGGCCCGCTCGGCGTCCGGGCGCGCGTAGGCGATGTTCTCGGCGATCGTGCCATCGAAGAGGAACGTGTCCTGCAGCACGACGCCGAAGTGGCGGCGGAGGTCGGACTGGCGCATCCGGCGCAGGTCGGTCCCGTCGACCTCGATCGCGCCTTGGTCGGGGTCGTACAAGCGGCAGATCAGGTTGATTAGGGTGGACTTGCCGGCGCCCGAGTGGCCGACCAGCCCGACCATCTCGCCCGGGGCGACCTCCAGGTTCACGCCGTGCAGCACGGGGAGGTGGGGGGCGTAGCCGAATTGCACGTCGCGCAGGGTCACGCCCCCGGCGAGGTCCTCGACCGGCTGGGCGTCGTCGGCCTCGACCACGTCCGACTCAGTGTCCATCACCTCGAAGACGCGCTCGGCCGAGGTCAGGGAACTGGCCATCCAGCTGAAGAGCTGGCTCATCCACTGCAGGGGCCCCAGCAGCATGCCGATGTAGCCCGTGAAGGCGACGATGTCGCCGATGGGCAGGGCCTGGTGGAGCACCAGTAGCCCGCCGGCGTACCAGATCAGGATACCGCCGAGGCCCGCGACGAAGCCGAACAGGGGGAAGACGGACGCCCAGAGGCTGTCGGTGGCCACGGACTGGCGCACCAGGCGTTCGCTGATCCCGTCGAAGTGGGCCATCTCGCGTGGCTCCTGGCCGAAGGCCTTGACGACGCGGATACCGGTCAGCACGTCGTTGACCACCGTGTTCAAGCGGCCCACGACCGTGCGCAGGTTGCGGTAGGAGCGACGCAGGCGGGGCCAGACCACCACGGAGATGCCGTACATGAGCGGGGCCGGTACCAGCACGACCAGCGTCAACTGCCAGCTGATGGTGAGCATCATCACCACCACGAAGACGATCTGCAGCACCTCGGTCAGGAAGTACTGGGCGCCGTCGGTCAGGAAGCTCTGCATGCGCTGGGTGTCCTCGGTGACCCGGGTCAGGATCTGGCCGACCTGGGATTTATCGAAGTAGCTGAGCGAAAGACCCTGGATGCCCCCCCACAGGGCGCTGCGGATGTCGCCCATGGCCCGGTTGCCGACCCGCACCCCGATCCGCGCGCGCCAGATACCCAGGCCGAGGCCGGCCGAGCGGGTCAGCAGCAACGCGGCGGTCAGCACCCCGAGCGCCGCGGCGCCGCGTCCGGCCCAGCCCGGCCAGTGCCCGTACACCAGGCCGTCGGTCAGCCACTGCGCGACCTTGGGGGGCAGCACGTCCAGCAGCGTGCCCACCAGCATCAGGGCGGCCGCCGCGGTCATCTGCGCCCGGTAGGGCCGGGCGTAGCCGAGCAGGCGCCGCAGCACCGCGCCCCGGTGGACGCACGACGGGCAGATGCGGGTGTTGGCGGCCAGCCGGCGGTGGCAGCGGGGGCAGTAGCGGGGCAGGTCGCGGGGGTCGATGGCCACCGGCTCCCCCTTGGCCAGGGCCGCCACGGCCCGGGCAACCAGGCCGAAGTCCGCGGCCAGGGCGCTGGAGAAGCGCAACAGCACCGCGGGCCCCTGGGCCGTGGTGGCCAGCAGCGTCCCCGACCCCACGTGCGACTCCACGCGGCAGCCGCGCACGTCCGCCAGGGCCAAGCGGCGCAGACAGGCCGCGTCCGGCGGCGGGGGCCCGGCCAGGAGCAGGTGCCCGTCGTCCAGGCGTGCCTCCGCCGGGCGCTCGGGCGGGGCCGAACCCTCCGGCGCGGCCAGGACGCGCACCTCCCCATCGGCGACGACCAGCCAGCAGACGCCGGCCCGGCCGTCCATGGTCAGGTCGGAGAGGGCGCAGACGGCCGGTGCCGTGGCGTCGGGCGAGGGGGCCAGCGCCGTGGGCTGCGGCGCGGGCGTCGGCGGCAGGGGCCGGGCGCGGGGCTCGGGTGCGGAGGACACGGGCAAG
>DAHWHV010000386.1 GCA_027335545.1 Clostridia bacterium | reverse complement strand
GCTGCGGCGCGGGCGGCCGCGGCGGTCGGCCGGGTGGGCGGGGCGCGCGCGACCGCCGCGGCGCTGGTGGCGCGGGCGGTGGCCCAGGTGCACGCGTGGCAGGCCATGCACACGGCGCCCGCGGGGAGCCTGGGGGCGACGCTGACCGCTGTGCCCGCCGACTGGACGGTACGGGGCTGCGAGGTGGTGACGGCCGCCCCGGGGGGCGCCGCCTGGCGGGCCGGGCTCATCGGGCGCACGCAGCGCACCGACCCGGTGGGGGATGTGATCACCGCCCTCACCGACGCGACGGACGCCGGCGCGCGCTGGAGCGTCCCCGACTGCGCCGCGCTGCGCGCGGCCATGGCCCGGACGCGCGGCGGTGACACCCTGACGATCACCTACGAACACCGCCACGTCCCCTGGTACCTGCTGGGGGCGAGCTGGGTGCCCCGGAGCGGCTCGGCGACGCTGGTGTCCGGACGGACGGCGACCTGTCCGTCCCCCCTGACCGGCACGATCACCCCGGGGGTGGCCGGCCGCCGCATCGCGCTCCGCGTCAACGTCTCCGGGCCGAACGGGACGCGGGCCGGGGTTCCGGTGATGCTCGACACCGGCGGGGTGGACACCACCTTCCCGGACGCGTTCCTGCGCGGCCTCGGCTATCATCCGTCCCCCCTGCCGACCGGGATCGGCGGGATCGTGCCGGGTGCCTCCGGCACCGCCTACCTCTACCACCTCCCCGGCTCGGCCCTCACGGTCTCCGACGGCGGTCGGTCCGTCCCCGTGGCCACGGGGACGCTGACCGTCTGGGGGATCGTCCACGGCTCCGACTATGCCCTCGGGCCCGACATCCTGCAGCATGGCGCGCACCTCAGCGTGGCCCGCGGGCGCTGGAGCCTCACACCCCCCTGCGCCTGAGCGGGGGCGGACCGGGGGGGGGCCGGCCGCGGGGGATGGTCGGCCGGTCAGGGCCGCCAGGGGCCTCGGCGGGCCGGGAGGAGGGGGTCGGCGCCGTGGGGAATGCCCGGGGCCGCGGGCCAAGCGCGGGGCCGCCGGCGGATGCGTAGAGCGGGAGGCAGTCATGAGAACGATCGGGCTCGGGACCAGTGCGCTGCAGGTGCCCGTCGTGGCCGTGGGTTGCATGCGGATCGGCCGCCTGCCCAAGGGGGAGGCCGAGCGCTTCGTGCAGACGTGCCTCGAACTCGGCGCCAACTTCTTCGACCACGCCGACATCTACGGCGGGGGCCGCTGTGAGGAGGTCTTCGCCGAGGCGCTGCCCATGACCCCCGCCGTGCGGGAGACGGTCTTGTTGCAGTCGAAGTGTGGTATCCGCAAGGGAATGTTCGACTTCTCCCGGGAGCACATCCTGGCCTCCGTGGATGGCAGCCTGCGGCGGCTGCGCACGGACTACCTGGACGTCCTGCTGCTGCACCGACCGGACGCGCTGGTCGAACCGGAAGAGGTGGCCGACGCCTTCACTCGTCTGCAGGCCTCCGGGAAGGTGCGCCACTTCGGCGTCTCCAACCAGAACCCCGGGCAGATGCGGCTCTTGCAGAAGGCCTTGCGCCAGCCCATCGTCGCCAACCAGCTCCAGCTGAGCATCACCAACGCCACCATGATCTCCGCTGGGATCAACGTCAACATGGGCAACGCCTCGGCCGTGGACCGGGACGGCGGGGTCCTGGACTTCTGCCGTCTGCACGACATCACCATCCAGCCGTGGTCGCCGTTCCAGCACGGCTTCTTCCAGGGCGCCTTCCTCGGCAACGAGAAGTTCCCGGAGTTGAACGCGCAGATCGACGAGGTCGCCGCCCGGCACGAGGTCAGCAACACGACCATCGCCTTGGCGTGGTTGCTGCGGCACCCGGCCGGCATGCAGCCGATCACCGGGACGATGAACGTGCAGCGCCTGCGGGACTGTGTGCGCGCGGCCGACGTGCAGCTGAGTCGCGAGGATTGGTACGGCATCTACCGGGCCGCCGGGAACGTCCTGCCGTAAGGGTGGGGGCAGGGCTGGGGCTGGGAGCGAGGCCAGGCGGGTCGCTGCAAGAGTGTGCCTTGGCGTCCCTCTCTTGCAGCGATCGCTTGGGGACGCGGTGCCTGCCATGGCTGGCGGGAAACGGTCCCGGGTGAGCATCGTGGAGCAGGTGGCGCGCCCCCGCTGCCGCACGGCGGCCTGAACTGGCTGGCCGACGTGGCGGTTAAGGGCTACGCCATCCCGGGGGCCTACTACCGCTACCAGGACACGGCCGTGCGGCGCGTTGTCGGGCCTTGGCTGCAGAGGCTCTGGGCCAGCGGATCGACATCGCGGGCGCCTTCGCGCAGGCCGGTCGCCAGGCCACGCCCTGCTGAAGGAGGCGCCGCTGGAGCAGAACGCCCAGGCGGCGGGCGTCCAGGCCTCCCCCAGCCGTGGGGCGCCCATGGCCGCCGTGACCCCCAGGCTGTGAGGCTGGGCGGGGGCGGGGGCCCACGGGCGCCCCCGCCCAGCCCGTCTAGCCCTGCACGGACACCCCGTTCCGGCAAAGCAGCACCCGCAACTCCGCCAGATCCTCCGCGGCGGGGGTCGGCAGCGGGGGGCGCACCGGCCCGCAGGGGGCCGCGACGAGGGCCACCGCCGCCTTGACCAGGGCCACCGCGTATCCCCGGCGCCGGTCGCGCAGCGCGGCGAACGGGGCGTAGAAGGAGGCCAACAGGGCCCCGACCGTCGCCCGGTCCCCCTGCCGCCAGGCTTGGTAGAAGCGCATGGCCAAATCCGGGACGAAGTTGAAGACCGCCGAGGAGTACGATGTCGCCCCCAGGGCGCCCAGCGCCTCCTGGCTCAGTTCGGCGGTGGGCAGGCCGTTCATCAGCGGCAGCCGGCCCTCGGTGGCCAGGGCGATGCGCCGCAACCGCTCCGGCTCGCCCAGGCCGTCCTTGAACCCGGCGAGCGCCGGTAGCGCCGCGAGCGCCGCCACCGTCGGCGGGGCGAAGACGGCGTTGTCCCGTTGATAGACCACGAGGCCGATGCGGGCGTCGGCAGCGATCGCGGCGTAGTGGGCGAAGAGCCCCTCCTGTTCCGCCAGCGTCAGGTAGGGGGGCAGGACCAGGGCGCCGTCGCACCCCAGGGCCGCCGCGGCCGCGACCATCTCGCGGGCCATGGCCGCGCCGTAGCCGCACCCGGCCAGCACGGGCACCGCCCCGGCCACCTCCTCCACGGCCGCGGCCACGGCGAGCCGCCACTCCCCGGCGGACAGGGAGACGAACTCGCCCGTCCCAGCGCAGACGAAGAGGCCATCGGGGCGGTGGCGCAACAGCCAGGCCACGTGGGCCCGCAGGCGGGGCACGTCCACCCCGCCACCCGCCGTGAAGGGGGTGACCGGGAAGGAGAGCAGGGCGCCCCCGGACAGGTGGGCACGAAGCTCGGTCGGCGTCAAGGCCACGTCTCTGCCCCTCTCTCCGGCTGGGGGTGCGCTCGGGTCGCGGCGTGCGGCGCACACCTCATCCCACACGGCTCAGGGGCCGGGGCGCACGGACCGGGGTCACGGGTCGAAGAAGAGCCGCCGCGCCGTGCCCCCCAGGATCTGCTGGCGTTCCGCCGTCCCCAGGGGGAGGACGTCCCGCCACAGCTCGACCTGGGCCTGGTAGGGTGCCACGGCGACCCCGTTGGCGTCGGAGCCCCAGAGGCAGCGCTCGGGCCCGAAGGCCCGCACCAGGGCCGCGAGGCGCGGCCAGAGGTCGCGGTGGGGGTACGGCTCGGCGCTAAGGCGGGAGAGGCCGGAGAGCTTCAGGAAGAGGTTGCGCACCTCGGCTGCGGCCAGCAGGTCGTCCCAGGCGCCGCGCGCGAGGTGGTCGATGACGCAGGCGGCGCCGGGGTGGGCCATGGCCACCGCCGTCAGCTCGGCGACCTGTTGCTGGCCGCACTGCACGCAGACGACGACGCCGTCCTCCTCGGCCTTGCGCCAGAACCCCGCCACCGCCGTCTGCGTCAGCCAGCCACTGCCGGGGTGGCCGACGGCGTTCAGCCGCACCCCGCGGCAGGCCTCGGCGAAGTGGGCCCCGACGGGATCCGCCAGGCACACGCCGCTCAGGCGCTGCGGGTACCGCGCCAAGCACTCCAGCAGGTAGCGGTTGTCGTAGCCGTAGTAGGACGGCTGTACCAGAACCGCGGCGTCGACGCCGCAGGCGTCCAGGCGCGCGATCAGGGCCTCGACGGGCGCGGGTTCGGCGGGGAGGTACCCCAGCAACGGGGTGAAGGGGTAGTGCTCCGCATCCAGAACACAGACGTGGACGTGCGCGTCAATCACCCCAGGCCCGCTCCCGGGCCCACCCCTGGTCACCGCGGCCACC
>DAHWHV010000384.1 GCA_027335545.1 Clostridia bacterium | reverse complement strand
GCGCTCGTCGCCGCGCGCAACGGGGCCCCGGTCGCCACGATCTTCGAACAGGCCAGCACCGCCGTGGAGTTCACGCTCCAGACCTGGCCCAATGTGTGAAGGCGTGCGGCCGCCTGGCGGGCCGCACATCGCCTTCCCCGGACGCCCCCGGACGTGCCCCCGCCCCTGCCCCAGCGCGCCGCCGTCCCCACGACCGCATCCCAGCCGATGGGGCCGGCGCCGTTCGCCGCGGGGCGCCCAGACGCGAACCCGCACCCTGCGGCCAGGCCACGCGCGCGCGCCCGGATCGCGCTGCGATGGCGGCCAGGCCACCGCCCGGGGCCCACCCGCCACGGCCCGGCCCTGGCGGCATGTTCCAGGCATGGCCCGCTTTACCGCGGCCGAATCTAGCGGGCGAAGGGGGTCGCTCATCCATGGACGATGCGCGCCGAATCGAGGAGTGCTGCCGCCAGATCGAGGACTGCTGCACCAAGCTGGGCAACAACCAGGAGGCCCAGAGGATCCGGCAGGAGGCCCAGACGATCAAGCAGTGCTGCCAGAACCTCCAGACCGCCAAGGCGGGCACCCGGGCCTGAAGGCCCCCGGGCCTGGTACGGACGCCCCGCCCCCGCCCCGGTGGGCGACGCCCACCGGTCCCAGGCTGCCCGGCCCCGGACTACGGGACCGGCCAGGGGCGCTGCCGTTGGGCAGCGCCCCCTCACCGCGCGTGGAGGGGCGAAGCGCCGCTTGGGCGCTTGCGGCCGCGGGCCGCGCCGCGCGTGTCGCCGCGGAGGAGCGCCACGTCGCCCACGCGGCCGCCGGAGCCTGGGGACGGCCGGACGAGCCGGCCGTCCCCCTCACGTCACCTCGTAGGTGCGCCCCTCCAACGCCAGCGTGGCGTCGGCCCGCACGGCCCGGGCCTCGGCCAGTAACCACGCCGCATCCTCGCCCGCATCCAGGTGGGCCAGCAACAGCCGCCCGGCACCACAGCCCGCGGCCAGGGCCGCCGCCGCGCCCGCCGCCATGCCCCCCGCCAGCCCCTCGTCCAGTCCCAACCCCTCGCCGTCCCGCGGACCGCCGACCTCGACCACCAGGAGTCCCACCCCCTGCAGCAGAGCGCGCAGGTCCAGGCTCGGCGCTCCCAGGCCGACGAAGCCGAAGGCGGGCCCGCCGGGGACCTCCGCCCGCACCGCGACGCCCGGCCACGGGTGCAGGGCGGTGGTGAAGCTGAAGTGCCAACCGGCGGCGCGCACCACATCCGCCGCACCGAAGCGGCGCACGTCCAACACCCCGGGCCGGGCCAGGCCGCGCCACAAGTCCGGCGGGTCCTGGTAGGCATAGACCTGCAGGAGCCCCCGCCGTCGCGCGGCGGCGGCGGCCGCCGCCGCCAGCGACCCCAGGGACCAGAGGTCGGAGGCGTGATCCGGGCGCAGATCTGGCAGCAACACGGGCCCCAACGCGCCAGGCCCGCTGAGGTGGTAGCCGAGCCGCCCCACGACCCCGCTGCCGCAGCCGAGCAACACAGCCGGCTCGCCCGTCCCCGCGTCCAGCAGGTAGCCCCGCCCGGCCCCTCCGGGCGCCGGATAGGCGCCCGATCGCCCCAGGACCGTGCAGGTCGCCGTAGCCTGTGCCACGCCCGTCCCCCTTCCCGCCGCCGGCCGCTACCCCCCACGGCGGCGCAGGTGCTCCAGGGCCACCGCCAGGTCGGCGGGCGGCGGGGCTTCGAAGGCCAGCGGCCGCTCCCCCACCGGATGCAGGAAGGACAGGCGGCAAGCGTGCAGGGCCTGCCCGCCAAGGGTCAACCCCGCGGCGGCGTCCAGCGCCGGCCGCCCGTAGAGGGCGTCCCCCGCGACGGGAAAGCCGGCGAACGCCAGGTGGACACGGATCTGATGGGTCCGCCCCGTCTCCAGCCGCACGCGCAGCAGCGCGTAGGGGTGGGGGCCAGGGAAGGCCTCGACGCGCCGCACGTGGCTGCGGGCCGGACGCCCCCCCTCCACGACGCCCATGCGGCGGCGGTCGGCCCCGCGCCCGATGGGGGCGTCGACCGTGAACTCGGGCCGCGGCGTGCCGCGCACCAGCGCCAGGTACTCCCGCGACATCAGGCGCATCGCGATCTGGCGGCGCAGGCTCGCCCCCGCCACGGCCGTCCGCGCCACCACGAGCAGGCCCGTGGTGTCCTTGTCCAGGCGGTGGACGATGCCGGGACGGACATCGGCGCCGAACTCCAGGGTCCCGTCGGGCGCATCGTCGGCGTCGGGCTCCTCCCCGTCGGACTCCAGGGTCCCGTAGCGGGCGAGCAGGGCGTTGACGAGCGTCCCGCGCGGGGTCCCGGTGGCCGGATGCACCACGAGCCCCCGCGGCTTGTCCACGACGGCGATGTGCTCATCCTCGTAGACGACGCGGAGCGGGATCGGCTCGGGCTGCAGCGACGGCCCCTCGGCGCGGGGCAGGCCGGCGACCACCACGCGCGCCCCGGCGGGCACGCGGTCCGCCCCGCGCGCCACGCGCCCGTCCAGCGTCACCTGCCCCGCGGCGATCGCCCGCTGGATGAGGGCGCGCGAGACGCCTGGCATGCCCAGCGCCTCGGTCACGAAGCGATCCAGTCGCTCCGCGCCGACGGTCGCGACGAGCCGGTGGGGGAAGCCCGGAGTCGCGGACTCCGCCCCCCCCGTCCCCTCGGGGCCCTCGCCGCTCATCTGCGCTCTCGCTCCTCTGCGGCCGGTTGGCGCCAGAGGGTCACCGCGAAGAGGGCGCCCCCGATCACGATGGCCATGTCCGCCACATTGAAGATGAACGGCCAGACGCGGAAGTCGAGGAAGTCGATGACCCGCGCATAGAGCAGGCGATCCACCAGGTTGCCGAGGGCGCCCCCCAACTGCAAACCGAAGGCCACCCCCAGCACCCGCGAATGGCGTGCCGCGTGCCGCCCGTACGTCAGGATGAGCGCGATCACCACCAGGGTGATCACGATGAACAGCAGGGTCTGGTTCTGCAGGATGCCGAAGGCGGCGCCGGCGTTGCGCCAATAGGTGATATAGAAGAACCCGGGGATGACGGGGATGCTCTGACCGGGCGTCATGTGGGTGGCGACCCAATTCTTGGAGAGCAGGTCCAGCAGGAACACGGCCACCGCGACGACGCCGATCAGCACGGGACGCCTCCCCCCTCCGGACTGCCCACCGGCCCCCGTCGGGGGGACAACCTGGACCCCGAGCCATTATAGCCCGCGCTTCACCAGGGGGACACGCTCCGGCTCGCGACGCGCCGGCCACCCCGCCCGGGAACCCGCCGCAACGACCGGGCCCACGCCCCGTCGGGACGCTCGTTCGGGTCCTCCTTCGGGCCCCTTCCATCTTACACCCGCCAAAGGACAAATGGCAGACTGTACCTTTGTGCGGGGACCCGCTACACTCCCTCTACGCCCCTGCCGAGACCCGCTGCGGTGGCCGGACCGGGCCCCGGCTATGCCCTCCCGCCGCCGCGTCGATCGGGGGGGGCGCCCCCGCGTCCGGCCGTCCCCCGGCCCCCCCCCGGCCCCCCTTGAGGAGGCTTGCCCGTGTCCTCCGCACCCGAGCCCCGCGCCCGGCCCCTGCCGCCGACGCCCGCGCCGCAGC
>DAHWHV010000383.1 GCA_027335545.1 Clostridia bacterium | reverse complement strand
GGGTCGCCTCCCTGGTCCGCGCCGCCATCGGCCGAGCACCAAGAGGGGGGCGGCCCTCCGGTCGCCCCCACCGTTGCGCATATAGCGTCTGTGTGTGGCCGCGGGTTCCGTGGCTCAGGGTGCGGTGAACAGCCGACCCACGTCTCATCGGCTGGTGCGCAAGTGTTTCTGGACGCGACACAACAGGCGAGACGGGACGGGCCGTTCCCGGCGGGAGGCAGGGGACGGCCGGCGGACGCCGCCACCGCCCACCGGCCGTCCCCTGCCTCCCGCGCTTGGACTTCCCCGCCCGCACGCCCGCGGCCCCGCATCACGCCCCGCCCAGCCCGCAGGCGATCCGGTGCGCCACGGCGGTGATGTCCCCCGCCCCCATCACCAGGACCAGGTCCCCGGGGCGGCACTCGCGCAGGCAGGCCGCGATGAGATCCCCCGTTTCGGGCAGGTAGCGCACCGGAACCCCGCTGCCGCGGCCCACGTGCGCGGCGAAGGCCGCCCCGTCGACCCCGGGCAGGCGCTCCTCCCCCGCCGGGGCGTAGATGTCGGTCAACAGGAGCAGGTCGCAGCCGCGGAAGGCGGGCCCGAAGGCCTCCCACAGCTGGGCGGTCCGCTGGTAGCGGTGGGGTTGGAAGACCGCCAGCACCCGGCCCACGCTGCGCTGCCGGGCGGCGTCGATCGCGGCCGCCACCTTGGCGGGGTTGTGGGAGTAGTCATCGACGACGGTCACCCCGTTGGCCTCGCCGACCACCTGGAAGCGGCGCACCGCGCCGCGGAACTCGGCGAAGGCCGCCGCCACCGTCTCCGCCCGGCACCCCAGGCGCAGGGCCACCGCCAGCGCCGCCAGGGCGTCGGCCACGTTGTGCCGGCCCGGGACGCGCAGGCGGAAGCCGCCCACGTCCACGCCGCGCAGGCGGGCGATGAAGCGCGTCTCCCCGCGCTCCCGCTCCAGCTCGGCCGCCGTGAGGTCCGCGTCGGGGGTGAGTCCGTACCAGAGCACCTCGTGCGCTGCGGCGGCCAGGGGGCGGCATTGCGGGTCGTCGGCGCAGAGCACGGCCAGCCCCCCGCGGGGCTGGCCGGCCAGGAAGCTGCGATACGCGCCCAGCAGGCGGTCGAAGTCCCCGCCGTAGTGCTCGAGGTGCTCGGGCTGCGCGGCGGTGACGACGGCGATCTCCGGCTGGTAGCGCACGAACGTCCCGTCGCTCTCGTCCGCCTCCGCGATGACGGGCCCGCTGCCCAGCCGGAAGTTCCCCCCGTCCAGGTAGGCCGCGTCCGCCCCGAGCAGCACGGTGGGGTCCGCCCCCGCCGCCACCAGCGCCAGGCCGCACAGGGCCGTGGTGGTGGACTTGCCGTGCGTGCCGGTGACGGCGACCGACCGCTGCCCCGCGTGGCGCAGGAACCAGTCCAGGACCAGCGAGCGGTGGACGACGGACACCCCGTGCGCCGCCGCCGCCAGCAGTTCCGGGTTGTCGGCGGGGACGTCGGTGTTGCGGACGACCACCGCGCCGGGCGGCAGCGCAGCGACCGCCTGGGCGGCGTGCCCGATCCGAACGCGCACGCCGGCGGCGGCGGCGCGCTCCGTGCGCGGGGAGGTCGCGATGTCCGAGCCGCTGGCGGGGACACCCAGGCGCGCCAGGGCCGCGGCCAGGCCGCTCATGCTGTGGCCGCCGACGCCGACAAAGTGGACCGCCGACCAGGGGAAGGCCTGTGCGGACATCCTGCACCCCTTGTGACTCGAGTTCCATCCCCCGGGGCGAGGGCGACGACCAGCCGCGCAGGGCGGGGCGCCGGCCGGGGGTCGACGGACGGCTGCGGGGCGCGGCAGTGTACGCAGGGGGGCGCCACGCTGCGCCCCGGCAGGGCGGGGGCCGGGCGGACGGCCGGG
>DAHWHV010000381.1 GCA_027335545.1 Clostridia bacterium | reverse complement strand
GGCGTGATGCAGGGCGCGTCACGCCGAAGGGAGGCGGTCCCTCTGTCGTGGCCCGACGCCATCCTCGGGGTCGCCCTGGCCGGTGCGCTGGGGGCTCTGGCCCGTTACGGCTTGGGGCGCGCCCTCCAGGGCCTCTCGCTGGAATTCCCCTGGGGCACCTTCGTGATCAATGTGAGCGGATGCCTGCTCATCGCCGTTGCCGGCGGGCTGGCCCTGCGGGACAGCCCGCTGGCCCCCTTCCTGCGGCTGGATGTGATGACCGGCTTCATCGGCGCCTTCACCACCTTCTCGACCTTCAACCTGGAGACCGTGATGCTGGCGCAGGCCTCGCCCCGGCGTGCGGCGCTCTACCTGCTGGGCAGCACGGCCGCCGGGTTCGCGGCCGTATGGCTCGGCGGCGTCCTGCTCGGGGCCCTCGCCTGAACCGCGAGAGCATGGCGCGCAAGGAGGGTGGGGCGGCGGTGCGCTACCTGTACATCGCCCTCGGGGGTGCCCTGGGAGCCCTGGCGCGCTGGGGGTTGTTCCTCTGGATCCTGCCCCGGGCGGCGTTTCCCGTCGGTGTCCTGGTGGTCAACCTCAGCGGCTGCCTGCTCCTCGGGTTCCTCTTTCCCTACACGCTGGAGACGGAACTGGACGCCGACCTCCGCCTGGGCATCGTCACCGGGTTCCTGGGGGCCTATACTACGTTCTCCACCTGGGAGGCGGGCGTGCACGCCCTGAGTGCGGGGGGGCGCTGGCCCCTGGCCGGCGCCTACCTCGCGGCCAGCCTGGCGGGCGGCGTCCTGTGCACGCTCTGTGGCATGGCCCTAGCCCGCCGGCTCAGCGCCGGACCGGAGGCGGAGTCCACCGCGGGAGACCGAGTTGCAGAGGAAGGGTCTCCATAGGGGCCGCTCTGGGGACGGGCACGCGGCCAGGGGCGGCGCCCCGGGGTTGGTCACCGACCCGTGGGTGGGGCGTGCGGGGGCCGTGCGCCCCGGGTCGATGGTCCGCCCGCGGAGACGCGGGAGACCGGGGAGATCGGGCAGATCGGGGAGATCGGGAGGCGAGGACACTGCCGATGGAAGGACCCGCCCAGCGCGTGCGCATCTACGTGAACGAACGGGATCGCTGGAAGGGGATGTCCCTGGCCCACGCCATCGTGCGCAAGGCGCAGGAGCTGGGCCTGGCTGGGGCCACCGTGGCGCGGGCCCTGGAGGGCTTCGGGGCGCACCACCGCCTGCACGAGACGCAGCTGATCGAGGTGGAGGGCAACCTCCCCGTCGTGATCGAGATCGTGGACGGACACGAACAGGTCGCACGCCTCCTGCCGGAGCTGGATACGATGGTCTCCGAGGGGTTGGTCACCATCGAAGAGGTCCGCGTCGTGCAGTACCGGCACCGTCCGCGGGGCGCCGAGCAGCCGTGACGGTGGCGCGCGCGGCGGACCGGGCATCAGGGGGGAGCGCTGCTGCGGGCGCCGCCTCGCTGCGTCCCCCGGCGAGACCTTCCCGGGCTCAGCCCGCCCCGGAGTCCGCCCCAGCCCGGCGAGACCCCCGCGCCTTTGGCACACCAGGGTGAGGCGGTCTCGCCCCTGGAGGAACCTCCCGCCCCTGGAGGAACCCGTCGCGGCCGGCTTCCCCGCTTGACAGGCGGCGGAGCGACGGGGACAATAGTTCCAGGTTGGATCGGTCGCGGGTGCTCTTGGCGGACGATATTGGTGGACGGTTTGGCCGATGGCTCGCGGCGATGGAGTTCGCCTGGGGCGGTGTCCCGCCCCGAACCGCCACTTGGCTGATAACTCCTGGAGGGTGATGCCCCCCAGGGGTTTTTTCGTCCCCGCCGACGGGTCGCCCGCGCCCGTCCCGGGTGGTGATCTGGCCCCAAAGGGCGGCCAGCCGCCTCCTTCCCGGCGGCCAGGGGCACCAACCCGGCGCTCGCGCGGCCGACGGTCCGGGCGGGGAAGGGTTGGCGGGCCCGTCCAGGGCTGCTCCGGTTCCGGTCGCCCTCCCCCACCCCCGCGCCCACGCCCGGCGGGCGGTCCCCGCCGGGGCCCGCGCCCGCGCCCGACCGATCCCACCGAGAGGGGCGCAGCGATGTCCACGCTGTTGGAGACCGGGGCCACCTTCCAGGACCTGCAGGAGTTCCTGCGTCTGGAGGGCTGCGCGGTCTGCCGCTACACCGTCCAGTCCTGCCACCGCTACTTCGACACGCTTCTGTACGAGGGGGCCAACGACCCCGCGGTCCACGCCCGCTTCGAGCAGGGGGGGGCCTTCTGCCCGCTGCACGGGGAGACCCTGCTGGCCTGGCGCGACGCCCTCGCCACGGCCCTGATCTACGGCAACCTCGTCAGCCAGCGGCGCCGGCTGCTCGCGCACTGGCGCTCGGGGGGCCTGCACGGCCGGGGCCCGCGGGCGGCCGACGTGGACCGCACCCTCCCCGGTCGGGACTGCCCGGCGTGCGCCGCGGAGCGGGAGGCCACCACCCGGGCCTGCGCCGTCCTGGCCGGCGGGCTGCGCAGCGGTCCCCTGGCAGCGGCCTGGCAGGCCTCGCCAGGCCTGTGCTGGCCGCATTTCCTCACGGTGCGCGCCCAGTGCGCCGGGCCGACCCGCCCGCTCCTGGACGAGGTGCAGGACCGGGGATTGGGCAGTTGGAGCGCGACGTGCGCGCGCTGGCAGAGAGCTTCGACTACCAGAGCACGATCGCGCGGACTCCGGAGATCGAATCCGCCTGGCGCCGGTCCGTGGACGCCGTCGTCGGCCGCTCCCTCTCGGCGCACCCCGAGCACAGCGGCACCCCACGGGCCGCGCGCGTAGCGGAGGGAGCGAAGCCCGACGGCGTCGGTCCACCCGCCTAGGCCCCGTGGGGCCGGCAGGATTCGGCAACCCTCTTCCAGGTCCGGGACGCCCTGCAATGGGACGCGGCCAGGGTGGCGCCGGCCACGGCGGGCCTCTGCCGGCGCCACCTGCTCTCCGGGCTCCGGACCTTCGGGCGGGGACTCGCCGCCCCCGTTCGGCAGGCCCACCTGCGGCGCCTGGGTGCCCGGCGCGCCGGAGGCGGGTCGGCCGGCCTGGCCTTCCTATGGGGGCGCACCGCCCTGGCCCCCTGCCCCGTGTTCCCCGGCGGGCCCGAGGCCTGGGGGCTCGGGCCGCCCCCACCGCCCCCGGCCGCGGACGGGGGCGGCCGGGCGCAGGGCAGGCGGGCCGCGGGGCCGTAGGTGCGGCCCCGGGCCGCGACGTCGCGCCGC
>DAHWHV010000359.1 GCA_027335545.1 Clostridia bacterium | reverse complement strand
CCTCGCCCCCCCCCCACCGGGGGGGCCCCCCCGGCCCCCGGGTCGGGTCAAAGCTCGTCGGAGCAGGCCGCGGCGGTGGCGGCGGCGCGGTCGATGGCCTCCAGGGCGAAGGCCGCCTGGGCGTCGGTCATCACCGCCGGCGGCATGACGCGCAGCACCCGGTGCACGTTCAGCGAGTGCACGACCAGCACGCCGGCGTCGATCAACTCGCTGAGCAGCACCCCGCCGGCGCCCTCGCTGCGCAGTTCCAGCCCCCAGAGCAGCCCCCGCCCGCGGACGGCGGCGATGGCCCCGGGGTGGCGGCGGCCGATCTCCGCCAAGCCCGCGCCCAGCGTGGCCCCCAGGGAGCGGGCCCGTTCCAGCAGGCCCTCGGCGGGGATGGCCTCCAGGGCCGCGAGCCCGGCGGCGCAGGCCAAGGGGCCGCCCCCGAAGGTGCAGGTGTGCAGGAAGGGGTTCTCATCGAACGGCTGCCAACACCAGGGCCGCGCCGTGAAGGCGCCGATGGGCATGACCCCGCCCCCCAGGGACTTGGCCGTCGTCAGGATGTCCGGCACGACCCCTTCGTGCTCGCAGGCGAACATCGTCCCACAGCGCCCGATGCCGGTCTGCACCTCGTCGAGGATCAGCGCCGCGCCGTGGCGGTCGCAGATCGCCCGCGCCGCGCGCAGGTACCCCTCCGGCGGCAGGACCGCCCCCGCCTCGCCCTGGATCGGCTCCAACAGGATGCCGGCCAGCCCGCCCTCCGCGGCGGCGGACGCGGCCGCCGCCTCCTCCAGCGCGCGCGCGTCGCCGAACGGCACGTGGGCGAACCCGGGGACCAGGGGCAGGAAGGGGGTGCGGTAGAACTCCCGCCCCATGGCGCTCAGGGCCCCCAGCGTCTTGCCGTGGAAGGCCCCCTGGGCGGCGAGGAACCCCACCCGGCCCGTCGCGGCGCGCGCCAGCTTGATGGCCCCCTCCACGGCCTCGGCCCCGGAGTTGCAGAAGAAGCTGTACTGCAGGTCCCCGGGCGCCACGGCGGCGAGCCGCTCGGCCAGTTCGGCCTGCGGCAGGTGCGGCAGCAGGCGGCTGGATTGGGCCAGGCAGGCCGCCTGCTCCCGCACGGCCGCCACGACCCGGGGGTGGCTGTGTCCGTGGAAGAACACGCCGTAGCCGCCGCAGTCCAGGTACTCGCGCCCGTGCGCGTCGCGGATCACGGCCCCCCGGGCCTCCCACTCCAGCGTGGCCAGTCCCATGAAGCGCGTCAGGCGCGCCAGGGCCGCCCCGGCGTGCCGCTCGTACTGGGACAGCGCCCGCGTCGCCAGGCCGTCCGGGTCGGGCGGAAGCGGCACGCTCCAGGGTCCCGCATCGGGCACCGTGCGCGGGGCCCGCATCGCTGTCTCCACCACGTCTCGGCGCGGGGCACTGCCCCGCGCCTCCCTCCCTCTGTCGCCGTTGCGTCCGCGGGTCCGCGCCCCACCGCCGAGGGACTCCGCGCCCTCAGGCCCCGTGGCGGGCCTGCTCGAGCACCGCGAAGAAGTCGGGGAAGGTCTTGCGCACGCACCCGGGGTCGGCGATCCGCACGCCTGGGCGCCGCAGGCCGGCCAGGGCGAAGCTCATCGCCACCCGGTGATCGCCGTAGGTCTGCACCACCACCTCCGGCCCCGGCGCACCCTCCAGCGGCCACACCACGAACCCGTCCGGCGCCTCGCTGCAGCGCGCGCCGAGCCGACGCAACTCGGTGACGGCCGCAGCCACGCGGTCGGTCTCCTGCAACCGGGTGTGGGCCACGTTGCGCACGGCCGTCGGCCCGTCGGCGAACAGCCCCAGGACCCCCAGGGTCAGGGCCTGGTCGGAGAGCGCGTTCATGTCCTCGGAGACCGCCCGCAGGCGCCCCCCGGGCGGGCCCTGCACCACGGCGCCGCCCCGGTCCCCCACCACGCAACCCATGCGCCGCAGCACCTCCAGGAAGGCGACGTCCCCCTGGAGCGCTCCGGACCCGATCCCCGGGGTGTGCAGCCGCCCGCCCCCCAGGGCGGCCAGCGCCCAGAAGTAGGCGGCGGCCGAGGCGTCCGGCTCGATCGCGTACTCCCCGGACAGGTAGCGCCCTCCCGCCGGGACGCGGAAGCGGCCCGGGCCGGTCTGCACGCACTCCACGCCGAAGGTCCGCATCAACGCCGCGGTCATCGCCACGTAGGGCAGGGAGGCCCGCGGGCCCTCCACCTCCAACTCCACGGCCGAGGCCGCGTAGGGGGCGACCATCAGCAGCCCCGAGGCGGGCTGGCTGGTCTCGCCCCCGGCGACCGCGATCCGGCCCCCGGGCAGGCCCCCGGCCCCGTGGACGGTCAGGGGCAGGTGGGGCCCGCCGTCGATCTGGACCCCCTGGGCGCGCAGCGCGTCGCAGACCGCGGCCATGGGCCGCTGGCGCATCCGCGGCGCCCCGTCCAGTCGGTAAACCCCGTGTCCCAGGGCGAGGTAGGGGGCCAGGAAGCGGGCCGTCGTCCCCGAGAGCCCGGCGTCGACCGCGGCCGCCGGCGCGGGCGGCCCCCCGCCCGCCCCCCGTACGAGCAGTCGGCCGGGGGATGGCCCCGCCTCGACCCCCACGCCCAGGGCCCGCAGGGCGCCGGCGCAGGCGGCCGTGTCCTCGGAGGCCAGGGCCCCGCTCAGGAGCGTCGGGCCATCGGCCAGGGCGGCCAGGATCAGGGCGCGGTTGGTCAGGCTCTTACTGCCGGGGATCGGCACGACCGCGTCCGGGGCCGCGCCGCCGCGGAGCGGCCGGATCGGGAGCGCCTCGACGGTGGGCATGGGCCACCTCCTGTTGCCAGCGCCACGCGGCCAGAGCGGGGCCCGGCCGGCGCGACCG
>DAHWHV010000564.1 GCA_027335545.1 Clostridia bacterium | reverse complement strand
CAGCCGCGTCCACACCGCCGGGGCATAGGTCAACCCGTCCAGCACGTAGGCGTCCAGGCCGATGGCCGGCACGCGCAACTCCGCCAGGGCCGGACCCGGACCCGCCTGGGGGGTCCCGGCCCTGACGGGAAGCGGGCGAGTCGTGCCGGGGCCGCCCCGCGCGACGGCCGTGGGTAGGATCAGGCTCGCCACGCCCGCCCCGGCGTCCAGGCGCGCCGCGAAGACGCGCGCCTGCTGCGCCTGGACGTGGTGCATCCACCAAGCCGACCACACAGGCGTGGACAGCAGGATCCCCCCACCGACGAAGCAGGCGACCACCAAGGGGAGTCGCAGACGAACCCAGAGCCGCGCCAGCAACGGTCGCTCCCTCCTCGACCGGTTCGCGCCGGCAACGGCGCGAACGCCCGCATCCCCGACGGCCACCGCGCGCACCGGTGAAGCGCTGGCGGATCCGCCCCGGTGACGCGCCGCTGGCGGGTCACCGGCTCACCCCGCCTGGGCCCGCCGGCCCTCCTCGCACCACCCGCAGGAGCGCGCGGGCGTCGTCCACGATCAGGTCTGCGCCCAGCCGCCGAAACGCGGGCTCGGCGAGGGCCCCTGCCGCCCCGCCCCGCACCCCGGCAAAGAGGGCCGGCGGCAGCTCTGGGCGCCGCCGGGCACAGTGCCGATAGCGGACCACGGTTTCGGCGTCGTCGGGCATATCCCCCGCAAAGAGCAGCAGGCCGGGCCGAAACGACGCCGCGTGGGCGAGCAGCCCGCGCGGGTCCGGCTTCCCCTGACCGCCGTCGCTGGTCTGGCGGTGCCGGGGCGGGAAGTACGGGGCCAGGCCCGTGGCCTCCAGGCCGCATGCCGCCTCCGCCGCGTTGCGTCCAGTGTACACCGCCAAGCGCCCACGCCAGGGGGCCAACTGCCGCGGATCCACCAGGGCGCGCTCCCGCCGCCAGAGGCCGGGTCCCATGGGGCGGGCCGGCGAGACGCCGAACATCGCGCGGCAACCGTCGTCCCCACCGTAGTGCTCCATGCAGCTGCGGGCGATAGCCCCGGGATCCCAGGGGCCGGCCGGGGAATCCGCCCCGGGGCAGAGGCGGCGGGCGGCCTCCAGACCCCCGCCCAGACGTGTGAGTTCGGCGCAAAAGGCGGCGACCGCCGCGCCCGTCACGGGCCAGGCCCCCTGGAGGTGCTGTCGCGTCAGGAACAGGCACACGCCCTGCGCCACATGCCAGTCGTCATTGAAGCCGCCTGCCGCCTTCCAGGCCGGGAGGTCGGCGGCGGTGACCGGCGCCGGGCCCTCCGGCCGGTGCAGGGCCTCCACACAGAAGCGGGCGATCGCGGCCTCCACCGCCAGAGGGTAACTCGCCGACGTATCGATGAGGACACCGTCGAGATCGAAGACCAGCAGGTCGACGCGCGCCAGGGCCGCGCACGCCGCCGGCAGGGCCTCCACCCCCCCGGACCACGGTCGGTAGGGCCCCTGCCCACGCGCCCCCCCCACCCCGCCCCCAGTCACCGCCCGCCTCCTCGCTCCCCTGCCCCACCCCGCGGCGGCGTGTCCGCCGCAGCGCGCCCCGGCCCCCCCCCGCACACCGCCGCCGCCCGGCCGGCGCCGGCAGGCCCTTCGCGCCCCGGAGGCCTGCACCCTTCCGCTCCCGCCCGCCGTCGCCTCGGCCCCGCGGCGACTCAACCCCTGGCCGAGGTGGGGAATGTGCCTCTGGCAGAAGTAGTTGAAGTCCCTCGATGCCCGTGCTAGCATGGTCCGGGCGTCGGGTCGGCCGTGGAGGCCGAGGCGAGCAGGACGCGAGAGGGGTAGCGTGGATGATCTTCGTCATCACCGAGCCGTGTATCGGGGTGAAGGACGCGTCCTGCGTCGAGGTGTGCCCGGTGAACTGCATCCACGAAGGCGAGGACCAGTACTACATCGATCCGGACGAGTGCATCGGGTGCAGCGCCTGCGCGACGGTCTGCCCGGTCAATGCAATCTACGACGAGGACGAGGTCCCCGACCAGTGGAAGGACTATGTGCAAAAGAACGCCGACTTTTTCAAGAAGTAGGCCTTGTGGTCGCGCAAGGGGGAGGGACGGTGCGTCCCTCCCCCTTTTCCGTGGGCGGTGCCCGGTCGGGAGGCCCCACCCGGCACCGCCCCCCCCGACGCCGCCCGGCCGCGGGCCATTGGCCCGCTTCCCCCCACCCGAACCGGGGGAAAGCGGACGCTCAGCAGGAACGACCGCAGGCGGTGGCGAATGGTTGTCGGCGGTCGGGCGTGGACCCGCCACCAGCCCGACCGGTAGTTGACCGCACTCATGCATCCATATCGGTAGGAGGGAACGGATTGTCTCGACCGCGCATGGCTCTCAGCTTCGCCGTGAGCCTGGGTTTGGCGGGCGCACTCGTCCTCGCCGGCTGTGGCGCCGCCGCTGGGACCGCCAACAAGAAGGGCGCCGCCGCCGGGGGGGTCAAGGGCGCCTTCCCGATCCAGTACGACACGGTGGGCTTCCTGGCCCCTGGCCAGAGCGGCCCGACCCCGGGCTTCGGCCCCAACCACGACCTGGATAACGCCACGGCGCCCAAGCCGGGTCCGTACACGGTGACGGCCGGCAGCGCCAAGGTCACCTTCAACTTCCCGCAGACGGTGAACGCCGCCACACCCCCCAACGACATCCTCGAGGTGGCCTACGGGAGCAAGGCCACCGTCAAGGCAGCCCCGGGCAAGTACAAGAGGATCTACTTCCTGGCCGGGGTGGCCAGCGGACCGGAGCCGGCCACGGTGACCCTTACCTACACCGACGGCAGCACGCAGAAGGAGACCGTCGGCTTTGACGACTGGTGCACCTCTGAGATCGCCAACCAGCCCGTGAGCGGCACCTACCCGGCCTGGCAGGGCCTGCGCCGCATCGGCGAAACCGACGGCAGCACGCAGAAGGTCAGCGGTGGCGGCTACACCGGCACCAACCAGGGTTGCGGGCTCTACGTCAGCCACGTGGCGGCCAACCCGGCCAAGACCCTGAAGTCCCTGACCATCAGCAACACGCTGAGCACCGTGCCGAGCTCGATGAGCGGCAGTGGCCAGGGCCAGATCAAGAGCATCAGCACCAGTTCCCGGATCGGGATCGTCGCCATCACCGGGGTCTAGGGGCTGAGCCGCGCAAAGTGAGAGGGGGCGGCCTTGGCGGAGGCCGCCCCCTCTCACTTTCCCTTCCGCCACACAGGCCAAGCGGCAAGGGCCCGTCGCGCGGGCCACGCCTGCGGCCGAGGCCACGCGGGCGCCCTGCGCCCACGGCGGGCGGTCGGGGGGTACACAAACCACAGTGGGCCGTGCCGGCTGCGCGACAGAGCGCCGCGGAAGAAAGCCGGGGGATGGGGCGCGGGGGCAGGTCGCTGGCCAGCCCCCGGCCGGCCAGCGACCCTACGGCAGCGTCAGGCCGGCCGCCCTGGCCAGTTCTGCGTCCAGGAGCCACTCCAGGCGCCCGGCGGTGGGCGCGATCACCTGCGCGGGCAGGGGGCGCTCGGAGCGCCCGCCGCCGGTGAGGACCGTGGTCAGCGCGGCGGCCTTGTTGGTGCCGGCGACCGCGAAGACCACGCTGGCGGCCGCATTGATCACCCAGGGCGTCAGGGTGAGCCGCCGCATGCCCAGCGCCGGCACGAACGGGGCCGCCACCCAGGCCCGAGAGGCCAGGACCGGGGAGTCGGGAAAGAGGGAGGCCGTATGCCCCTCTGGGCCCATACCCAAAAGGATGAGATCGAAGCGGGGCGGCGCCCCGGTCGTGGGCAGACCGAAGGCGTCGGCGACCTCCACCGCATACTCCGCGGCCACGGCCTCGAGATCCGCCCCCTCCCCGCGCAGGCGGTGGATCTGGGCCTCGGGAATCGGCACCCGGCGCAGGAGCGCCTCCGCCGCCATCCGATAGTTGCTGTCGGGGTGGTCGGCTGGAACCGGACGCTCATCCCCCCAGAACACATGCGTCCGAGCCCAGGGGACGGCGGTCGGGGGCAAGGCGGCCAGCAGGGCGTAGGCGCGGTGCGGCGTCGAGCCGCCCGCAAGGGCCACGCGGAAGGCGCCGCAACGCCGCACCGCCTCCGTCGCGGCCTCCACGAAGCGATCCACGGTGGCCGCCGCCAGGCTCTCCAGGTCCGGCCAGACCGTCACGGACGCCCGGCACCCCTCCACGGGAACCCGCACCCCGACCTCCGCACCCACCGGCCGTTCCGCCCCCCCGCTGGTGGCCTCCGCAACAGAGCGCCGGGTCACGGCTTCCTCCAGGCGCGCCCGTCGCGCGCCAGCAGGGCGCCCGCCGCCTCGGGCCCCCACGAACCGGCGGCATAAGGCTGCAGCGGGACCTCGCGGTTGCCGACCGCCCCCCCGGCCATCCCCGCCGGCGTGTCCACGCGACCCCAGCCCTGGAGGATCGGGGTCACGACGGCCCAGGCGGCCTCGACCTCGTCCCGCCGCGTGAACAGGGTGGAGTCCCCCAACGCGGCGTCCAGGAGGAGGCGCTCGTAGGCCTCGGGTTGCCCGTCGCCGAAGGTCCCGTATGAGAAGTCCATGTCCACGTCCTGGATGCGGATCGCGGGCCCGGGGACCTTGGCCCCGAAGCGCAGCCCGATCCCCTCATCCGGCTGGATGCGCAGCACCAGTTCGTTGGCATCGAGGGTCGCCGTGCCCGTGTTCCGAAAGGCGGAGTGGGGCGCCGGCCGGAAGACCACCGCCACCTCGGTCACTCGCCGGGGCAGGCGCTTGCCGGTGCGGACGTAAAACGGCACCCCGGCCCAGCGCCAGTTGTCGATCAGGAGCTTGGCGGCGACATAGGTCTCGGTCTGCGACTCCGCAGCGACGCCGGTCTCCGCCAAATACCCGGGGACGGCCTTGCCCTCCAGCCGCCCCGAGCCGTACTGCCCTCGGACCACGTTGTCCAAAACCGCGCGCGCGTCGAAGGGGCGGATCGCGTTGAGGAGCTTGACCTTCTCGTCGCGCACGGCGTGGGCATCGAAGCTGGCCGGTGGCTCCATGGCCACCAAGGACAGCAGTTGGAGCAGGTGGTTTTGCATCATGTCGCGCAGGGCACCCGATTCCTCGTAGTAGAGGCCGCGCCCCTCAAGCCCGATGCCTTCGGCGATGCTGATCTGCACATGGTCCACGTACTGGCGATTCCACAGTGGCTCGAAAATGCCGTTGGCCAAGCGGAAGACCAGGATGTTCTGCACCGTTTCCTTGCCAAGGTAGTGGTCGATCCGGAAGATCTGTTCCTCCGCAAACACCGTGTGCAGCTTGGTGTTGAGCTCCTTGGCCGTCGTCAGGTCGCGCCCGAACGGCTTCTCGACCACGATGCGCGAGTAGCCCGCGGCCCAGTCCCCGCCCAGGCCGACCTGGCCGAGCAGCTCCGCGATCGGGGCGTACGCCTCGGGGGGCGTCGCCAGGTAGTAGAGACGGTTGCCCCCGATCCCCCGCTCCCGATCGACGCGCTCCAGGAGGGCCGCCAGCTCGCGGAAGGACCCCGGATCGGTGTAGTTGCTCTGGAAATAGAAGACGTCACGCAACCGATCCCAGCGCCAGTCGCCGTCGGTGCCCGCGAATTGCCGCAGTCCCTCCTGCAAACCGCCACGGAAGGCCTCTTCGCCCATGGGCCGCCGCGCCACGCCCACCACGGCGAAGCGCTCGGGCAGCAGCCCCCGGCGGTCCATGCTATACAGGGCCGGGATCAACTTGCGCCTGGTCAGATCCCCGCTGGCCCCGAAGACGACCAGCGTAAAGGGCGCCGGGCGTCGCTCGCCCGCCACGGCCCGGCCGCCCAATTCGGAGGTAATCGCCTGTTCCAAAGCCACTGTCAAGGCCCGCCACCACCCCTGTCCAAGGCTGCGCCGCCGTCCCGCGGGGCAACGGCGGCGCCGTCCCCCTAGCCCTCCGTTGCGCGGCCGCCACCGGAGGCGACGCTCGCCCCCGCGGGGCCGCCCTGGCCCGGAGCCAAGGCCGTGCCGTCCAGACGCTCGGCCTTCTGCTGCAGTTCCCGCAACATCTTCTCGAACGCGCTGGAGAAGGCCGCGACCCCCTCAGCCTGCAATTGCATGCCGACCCGTTCGAGGTCGATCCCCACGGCGTCCAACTCGGCGACGACCCGCCGCGCCTCCGGCAGCCCCGTGTCCACGGTCCGGGCGACCTCGCCGTGGTCCCGAAAGGCATCGATCGTCTGGGGGGGCATCGTGTCCACGGTGTCCGGCCCGATCAGTTGCTCGGCGTACAGCACGTCGCGGTAGGCGGGATTCTTGGTGCTCGTGCTCGCCCAGAGCGGCCGTTGCAGGTTGGCCCCTGCGGCGGCGAGGTGCGCCCAGCGGGGGCCGTTGAAGGTCTGGCGGAAGCGTTCGTACGTCAACTTCGCGTTGGCCAGGGCGGACTTCCCCAACAGGCCGGCCAGGCGCTCTCGCTCCGCGGTGGAGCCGGCCGCCTGCACCTTCGCCTCCAGGAGCCGATCCACCAAGACATCGAAGCGGCTGACGAACACCGACGCCACGCCGCGGATGCCGCCCAGAGGCAGGCCCTTGGCCAGGCGCCGCTCCAGCCCGCGCATGTAGGCGTCGGCGACCCGGTCGTAGTGCTGCAGGGCAAACATCATGGTCACGTTGATGCACAGGCCCTGCGCGGTGCACTCCTCGATGGCCGGCCAGCCGGCGGGCGTCGCCGGGATCTTGATCATGATGTTGGGGCGGGGCAACAGGCCCCGCAGGCGCACCGCCTCTGCGATCGTGCCCGCGGTGTCGTCCGCCAGGCCCGGGGAGACCTCCAGGCTGATGTACC
>DAHWHV010000562.1 GCA_027335545.1 Clostridia bacterium | reverse complement strand
GGGCCGCCCGCGGCCGGCCGGCCGCGGGCCGGGCACCCGCCGGGCAGGACCCGTTCCTGGCGGCGGAACGCCGCCCTGCGCGCGTCGCGCGTCGCCGCTGCCAGGGGGCGGGTCGCGGGCAGGGGGGGAGGAGGGGCCTGCGGCCCTTGGCAGCGCTGTCCCGGGCCGTGGGGAGGGCCCTCTCCCGGGGGTAGTGCCCGGCCAGCCCCCGAGGTAGAATTCCCCTGCGGCCTACCCCGGGGAACGGGACGGTGCTGCAAGGGTTCGCCCGCGGCTGGTCGGGGAGGTCACGCCCATGGATGCGCAGAGGCTGAGCGCGCTCTCCCGTCAGATCCTCGCCGATATCCTCTCCGTGGGTTCGGCGGCCACGGCCGGGCCCGTGCTCAGCCCGGCGCAGGAGTCCGATGTCCTGCGCGCGGTCGAGGCACGGTTGCGCACGCTGCTGGAGCGGCACGGGCACGAGTCGGACGAGGCGGTGGCGGCGCGCTTCCGTGCGGCGCACCCGGACCTCTACGGCGAGGCCGGAAGGGGCGCGGGGGAGTCGGGGGGCGAGGACCCGCCGCGCCGGGGCCCGACCGGCCCGAGTTGAGCGGGGGGGTGAGGGGGGGCCGGGCGGGGCGGCCCCCCTCACCCCAGTGCCGGCAGGCCGAAGAGTTCGCCGATGTGCGCGGCGCGCAGGCCGCGCGCGGCGGCGGCGGCCAGGATGTCCGGGAGCGCCTCGGCCATGGCCCGGCAGCCGCTGAGCGTCTGGCCGCCGTCGTGCAGGTCCACGATCGTCCCGGAGCCGAGGCCGGCGCGCACCCGGCGCAGGATGGCCTCACGGCTGGCCCCTGGGAGCCAGTCCCCCGCGTCGCAACTCCACAGGGCGGTCCGCAGGCCCCGCGCGCGTGCCGTGCGGTGGGTCGCGGCGTTGAAGGCGCCCCACGGGGGGCGGAACCACAACGGCCGCCCGCCGCCGCCCTCCGTGCGGAGGGCCTCCAGGCACTGGTCCAGTTCGGCGCGCATGCGCCTGGGGCTGGTGATCCACGCATGGCGGTGGCTCTCGGTGTGCACGCCCACGGCGTGCCCCGCGGCGATGACGCGGCGGACCAGGGCCGGGTGGCGCCGAACGTTGCGGCCCACCATGAAGAAGGTGCCGTGGCCCCCGACGGCCTCCAGGGCGGCGAGGACGCGCGGGGTGATCTCCGGGTGGGGCCCGTCGTCGAAGGTGAGGGCGATCAGGCCCGAGTCCGCCGGCCCGCGCCGCACCGAACTTGCCCGCCGCCGCTCCACGATGTCCGGGACCACGTCGTAGGCACAGAAGCCCGCCGCCAGCAACCCGAGGGCGTCCCGGACGATCAGCGGGCATCCTCCTCGGCCTGGGTGGGTGTGGCGCGCGCCGGGGCAGGGCCATGGGCGGGGCCAGGGGCGGAGGCATGGAAGCGCCGGCCGGGCGTGGCCAGATAGAAGATGCTCACGGCTACCAGGATGCCAGCGGTGACGATGAACGGCAAGCGGTAGTCGCGCATGTAGAGGGCGCCGCCGATGGCGGGGCCGATGGCTTGGCCGAGGCCTTCGATCGTCATGAAGACCGCCAGGAGCAGGCCGCGGCGCCCGGCGTCGATCTTGCCCACCGTCAGGCCGTTCCAGGCGGGCAGGATCAAGGCATAGGCGAAGCCCAGGCACCCCACGCGCCAGAGCAGGTCCCACTCGCCGCTGCCCATCGCGACCAGGACCATCGCCAGGCCCGCTAGGGCGAAGCCCGCCACCAGCAGCCCCTTGGAGCCGATCCGGTCCACCAGGTGGCTGAGCGGCAGCAGGCAGATCACGGTGACGGCGCCGCCGCCCAGCAGCAGCACCCCGTACTGCGGCTGGGTCAGGTGCAGGTGCGTGCGGGCGAAGGGCACCAGGACCGGCAGGACGATGCCCAGCGCCAGCATCTGCACGAACATGCCGGGCAGCAGCCAGGCGGACTGGCGGATGCTGCGGAGGACGGCTTGTCCCTCCCGCTGCTCGGTCCCCGTGGGGGTCCGCCAAGGGGGGTCCCCGGGCCGGTGCAGGACGCCCAGCAGGCCGAGGGCCGCCGCCAGCGGCCCGGCGCTGACCACCACCGCCAGGACGCCGAAGGCCAGGTGGAAGCTGCGCCCCACCAGGAAATTGATGAGCACCGGCCCGATCCCGCCGCCGGCCAACCAGGCCAGGAACGTGACGCTGGTCGCGCTGGCGCGCGAGCCCATCCCCCCCAGGTGCACGCTGCCGGAGAGCACGGCGGGCCAGTTGGCGGAGGTCCCGAGGCCGAAGAGGACGCCCAGCAGCAGCAGGGGGCCGAGGCCGTGGGCGTGCGGCAGCAGGTAGACGGCCAGGGCGGCCGCGGCCAGGAAGGGCAGCAGCACTCGCCACGGGCCAAAGCGATCCACCAACCACCCGGCTGGGATTTTGAACGCTGTATCGCTCAGGTACTGGATGGAGATGACCAGGCCGAGGCTGACCACGCTCAGGTGCAGCACCGTCGTCAGGTAGGCGGGGAGCAGGGAGATGAACAAAGCGCCGCGGCAGAACTCCACGGAGGCCGTCGTGAGGCAGAAGCCCCACATCTGCGGCCGCGTGAGGAGTTCTGCGACCCCCAGGCCGCGCTCGTCCTCGGAGGGTGCCGGAGGGCTGCCCTCCGGGGCCCGCGGTTCGCCGCCGCCCACGCGCACCGGCACGGGCGTCCACGCGGGGGCGGCCGCCGGTGCCGCGGCCTTCCGGGCGCCCCCCCCCTCAGCGGTCTGCCTCATGCCGGGCTCCCCGGGGAGGGGCGCTCCAGCGGCGCAATGCCGCCCAGCCCCAGGGCCAGGCGCGCGACGTCCTGCGCGGCGTGTGGGCGCCCGAGGCGGCGGGACGCCGCGCCCATGGCCCGGCGCAGTTCGGTGTCTCCCAACAGGCGGTCGCAGGCCGTGCGCAGGTCCTCGGTGTTGTGGGCGGACAGGGCGGCACCGTGCTCGCAGAGGTAGTCGGCGTTGGCCTCCTCCTGACCGGGGATGGGGCGGAAGATCACGACGGGCAGGCCCATCGCCAGCGCCTCGGCCGTCGTGACCCCGCCGGCCTTGGTGACCAGGACGTCGGAGGCCGCCATCAGGTCGGCGATGAACTCCACGTAGCCGAAGACGTGCACGGGATACGGGTAGGCGTGGGCCAGGCGTTGCAGCCGGCGCCCCAACTGCCGGTCGCGACCGGCGACGACCACGATCTGCAGCGGGCGATGCATGTGGGTCAGGATGCGACACGCCTCGCCGACCCCGCCCAGGGCGCCGAAGGCACCGCTCATCACCAGGACGACGGGGAGTTGCGGATCCAGGCGGTAGCGCCGCCGCACCTCGTCGGCGTCGATCGGGTGCGTGAAGGCTTGGCGGATGGGGATGCCCGTGATGGCCACGCGTTCCTCCTGGACCCCGCGGACGGCCAGTTGTCGCGCCACCTCCGGCCCCGAGACGCAATAGAGGTCGGTGCGGGGGTGGACCCACTGGCTGTGCACGGTGTTGTCGGTGATCACCGTGAGGGTCGGGACGGTGCACTGCCCGAGCCGGCGCATGTCCGAGAGCACGCCCGCCTGCGTCGGGAACGTCGAGATGATCGCGCGGGGCGTCGTGGCCTCCAGCAGGCGCGCCAGTTGCTCCCGCCCCAGGCTGTTCAGCAGCGACTGGAAGGGGGAGTCCGGGGCGATCGTGCTCGTGGTCCGGTAGAACCAGCCGTAGCCGCCGGGGAAGTGCTTGATCGAGGCCAGGTACAGGCTCTGGATCGTACGGTTGAGCGCCGGGTTCACCAGGTCCATGTAGTCTAACAGCAGCGGTTCGTGCTGCGGGTAGACGACCTGCATCGCCTCGCGCACGGCGGCCGCCGCCTGCCAGTGCCCGGCGCCGTAGCGCGCCGAGAGGATGACCACGTCGTGGTGCTGGGGGGCGTAGGATGCCAGCGAACGCCGCAGCGGCACGGGGAAGGCGGTGGCGCGAAAGGCCGACATACGACGCCCACCCTTCTCGATCGCAGGCGACCCGCCCCGAGCGGCTGGGACCACGGCGGCTGGTCCCCCGGGGGAGAAGGGCAGGGGCCGGCCCCCCAGGGCGGCCACCCCGCGCGCCACGCGGCGGCGGAGGGAGGGGGGCACCGGGCGCCGGAAGGGCGCGGGCGTCCGAGGGCGTCCGTCGGGTGCTGCTGCGGCACCGGGGGGCAACGGCTGTCCACTCTCTGCATTCCGTATGCGGCCCCGGAGGCGTTTACCCCAGGAGCGACCACCCGCAAATGGCGTCATCGCCCAGCACCTTCACCGCCCGCCGGGGGCATTCCTGCCCTACCGCCGGACCCAGGGCTCCGTCCCCGGGGCCGGTCCCCCCGGCGGGCGCCACCCCGGAAGCGGCGATCGGCTCCCGCCCTACTGTCCTGCACGTCCTCTCCCACACCCTCCCGCCCGAATCTCGGCGCGCGCTCCCGGCCCGCGGACCCACCCACCCGCCCGCCCCCTCCCGCACCTTCCCCGAAATGGGCCTCGCTGGCGCAGCACCGCAGCACCGCAGCACCGGGGCCGCCGGGCCGCCGCTACCCGCCGGCCGCCCGTCCCGCCCCGCCACCCCGCCGGCCGCCCGCCGCCCACCGCTGGCAGTGTCCCCCTCCCGCGGCCCCCGCCACTCCGGCGCCACTCCGCCTATTGACTCGCCTGTGCGCCGCTGGTACAGTCAACCCCTGCGAGTTCCGGTGTGGGAGGGTGGTCGGGTCGTGGCCGCGAACGCGAATCGGGTGCTGGTGACGCTGGCTTGCGGCGAGTGCAAGCGGCGAAACTACCACACCTCCAAGAACAAGAGGAACACCACGGCCA
>DAHWHV010000291.1 GCA_027335545.1 Clostridia bacterium | reverse complement strand
GGGTCGGAGGGGGCGCTGCACGCGCCCCCTCAGGGTTTGGTCGCCCCCGGACCGGCCGCTCCCGGCTTGACGATGAACGCCGTCGCGATGTAGCGCTGGCCGTTCGGGCTGCAGCAGGGGTGGTTGACTACCCTGCCCTTGTACCACAGCGTCGTGCTGGAGCCGCCGTCGAGGTTGACGGCGGTCACGGCCCCCTCGCGCAGCATCACATCCTGCACCTGGCGCAGCGTCGCGCCGAAGCTCCCTGGTTGGCGGCCGTCGATGACCACGAAGATGATCGTCCCGTCGGCCCGCTGGCCGATCGCGGTCCGCGGCGCGATGCCCCAGCCGCCGTCCCCGCTGGTGATCTGCGGCTGGCCGCCGACGACCAGCAACGGCTTGAACGACACGGCGTCGCGCAGCCCCAACGCCTTGGCCTGGGCCAGCGTCCACTTACCCACGTCCAGGCGGCCGCGGCTGTCCAGCCCGATGACGTAGTCGCCCGTGAGATCCGGGTAGACGGCCAGGTGGCCGTAGGAGGCGGTGACGCCCACGGGCAGGCCGCCCGTTCCGGTCCCCCCCGGGTCCTGGAAGCCGCCGGCGTTGACGGCGGCCAGGGCGCCCGTCTGACTCCCGAAGGTGGAGACCTGCTCGCCGACCCGGCCCAACTGATCGGTCACGGCGACGTGGACCCAGGAGGGGTGGCGCACGAGCAGGACCCAGCCCCGGTAGGTGGAGCCGGCGATGGCGCGCACCGACAGTGCGGCTGGCCGCGTGGGTGTCGCCGCGGGTGCATGCACCCGGGTCACGACGTGCAGGTTCGGGGTGTCGAGCCAGTGCGCGTTGGCTGTAGCGAACTGGGCGGGGGTGGCGATCAGGTGGGCCAGGTAGGCGTGGCCGGAGGTGACGACGCTCTCGATGGCCACCCGGTGCAACCAGGGGATGCTCCACACGGCGGCGTAGGCCAGCAGGCCAAACCCCGCCAGCACGGCGGCCACCCGGGTGAGCAGTCGGCGCATCGGTGCGACGCCCCTTTCGCGGAGTCGGTCTCGGGTCCGCGGGCATGCGCGATGCTTCGCGCGCGCCTCGGCCGCGGGGTTAGTCCCCGGCGGTCCCGGGGGGCCGCGGTCCGGCCGCGCGGCGCCGCTGCAACTCGTAGAGGAGGACGCCGGCCGCGACCGTGACGTTCAGCGAGTCGGCGCTGCCGAGCATGGGGATGCGGACCAACTGGTCGCAGGCCCGCAGGGTCTCCGCCTCCAGGCCCCGGCGCTCGTTGCCGAAGATCAGGGCCACGGGGTGGCCGTAGCGGGCCTGCGCGTACCCGTCCCGGGCGCCGGGGGAGGTGGCGACCAGGTGGTAGCCGCGCTGCCGGGCCCAGGCCAGGGCCTCCGGCGTTCGCTCCACCCAGGCCACGGGCAGGCGGAAGGCCGTGCCGAGGCTGGCGCGCAGGCACTTGCGCTGAGCGGGGTCGGCCGCCGCGCCGGTGGCGATGACGGCGCCCGCGCCGGACCCGTCCGCGGTGCGGATCAGGGACCCGAGGTTGCCCGCCTCGTCGAGGTCCTCGGCGATCACCAGCACCCCTGGAGTCGCCGCCGGCAGGCGTTCCAGCGGCAGGGGCCGCCAGGCCGCGACGGCGACCAGGGCCACGGGGCTCTCCATCCGCGTGACCCGCTCGAACTGTCCGAGGGAGAGCTCCACCAGGGGTAGGCCGCGGCGATGGGCGTCGGCCACCCAGACGGTCACCTCCGGGGTGCGGATGCGCTCGGGGCACACCAGCACCGCCTCCAGGGGCAGCCCCGCCGCCACGGCCTGCTGCACGGCGTGCACCCCTTCGACGATGCACGCCCCCTGGGCGTCGCGCTCCTTGCGGCGGCTCAGTTCCCGGATGCGCGCCATCCAGTGCCTGGGCCCCGGCCCACTCGGGTCCAAACGGTCACCCCCTGGCCACGCGGGCGTCGCGGCGGCGCCCCGCCGCAGCATACCACGCGCGCGGCGCCGCCCCCGACCGCGCTGAGGGGCGGACCGCTGCCGCGCGGGGCGACG
>DAHWHV010000273.1 GCA_027335545.1 Clostridia bacterium | reverse complement strand
CGCCGGCCAGCCGTTGTTCCGGTACCTGGGGGGGCCGTTGGCCACGACCCTGCCGGTGCCCCTGCTGAACGTGATCAACGGCGGGCGGCATGCCGACAACCCGTTGGATGTCCAGGAATTCATGTTGGTGCCTGCGGGGTTCGCCACCTTCGGCGAAGCCCTACGGGCCGGTGTGGAGATCTACCACCGCCTGCGTGACCTGTTGGTGGCGCGGGGCCTCGGAGCCGGGGTCGGCGACGAAGGGGGCTTCGCGCCCCGCTTGGGCGACACCGAGGCCGCCCTACGCCTGCTGGTCGAGGCGATCGACCGGGCGGGTTACCGGCCCGGCGAGCAGGTCTGGCTGGCGATCGACGCCGCAGCCAGCGAATTCGCCTCCGAGCGTGCGGGGGGCGTCTATCGCCTGGAGGGCCGGGACTGGGACGCGGCGGCCCTGACCGACTTGTACGGGCGGCTCTGCGGCGCCTACCCGCTACTGTCCCTGGAGGATGGGCTCGCGGAAGGGGATCGGGCCGGCTGGCGCTCGCTGACCGCGGCGCTGGGGGCGCGCCTTCAACTCATCGGCGACGACCTGTTCGTCACCAATCCCTCCATCCTGGAAGAGGGCATCCGCGACGGCTTGGCCAACGCCATCCTGATCAAGCCGAACCAGATCGGCACCCTCAGCGAGACGTGGGCGGCCGTGGAAGTGGCGCGCCGCGCGGGGTATCGGGCGATCCTCTCCCATCGCTCCGGGGAGACCGACGACACGACCATCGCCCACCTCGCGGTCGCCACGGGCTGTGGTCAGATCAAGACAGGGGCCCCGGCGCGGGGCGAGCGGGTGGCCAAGTACAACGAGTTGCTGCGCATCGCCGGGGGTCTGGGAGGGTCTGCACGCTACCCGGGCCGGGCGGCGTTCGGCCCCCTGTGCTAGACTGCGGACCGGGGCTGCGCCGGCCCCCCGAGTCCGAAGCGCTGGAGGCTGAGACCGCGTGACCACGGCCTTGACCATCGTGTTGGGTGTCATCTGCGTGGCCCTGGTGGCCACCGTGCTGATGCAGTCCGCCCGCGGTGCCGGCCTGACGGGATCCTTCGGCGGCGGTGCGGAGCAGATCTTCGGGAAGCGCCGCGGGGTCGACGCCTTCCTCTCCCGCTTGACGGTGGGCCTGGCGATCGCCTTCTTCCTGGTCGCGACGCTGATCGCCTACCTGCAGCACCTGCCGGGCGGTGGGTAGGGGGGCGACAGCCGGGGGGCGGTTCCCTGCCCGCCGGCGCCGTCCCGCGGCCCTTGCGCCCCCTGTGCGGGCGTCCCCGAGTGGCAGGCTTGGATTCGGCGGCGCGCGCCTCCCGCCCCGACCCTACCGACAGCCTGAGACGCACCGCCCCGGCCGGCCTGGGGCCTCCCTGCCCACTGTCCCGACCTGCCTGCCGCACTGCGCCCGCGCGTCAGGGGCCGGGTGCGCCGAGCGCCGGCCCCGCGGGCGTCAGTGGGGTGACGATGGGGAACACCAGGAGCAGGAGGCTGGAGGCGGCGAAGAGGGAGGCGATCCACCAGGGGAGCAGGCGCCGGCCCTGCGCCAGCCGGTGCCGCAACAAGAAGCCCAGCAGCATGGCTGCGACCGTCTCCACGAGGCACACCCCGCCCCAGGGCAGGAGCGCGACGCCGTGCAGGCTGCCCCCGAGGGCGAACCCCACCCCCAGCTCATCCAGGCTCACCGTGAGCAGGGCGACGGCCTGACGCGCGCCACGCCCGCCGAGTTCACCCGGCAGGATGCGGGGCGTCTCGGCGACCACCGCCCGCAGGCCGTCCACCGCCAGCGTGAACACCAGCACCGCCCCGATCAGTTGTGCCCAGCCA
>DAHWHV010000263.1 GCA_027335545.1 Clostridia bacterium | reverse complement strand
CGCCGGCCCCGGCCGCCTCGGGTGCCCCCGGTGCACGCCCCGCGTCCGTCGTCTCCCCCGTCGTCTGTCCCGTCGCCTCTTCCGTCGTCTGCCCCATCGCCGAACCCACCCCCCGGCTGCGCCCCCGGCCTGCCGCCGCCGGGCGCGTTGCGGACCCCGCGCCCCACGATCCCTCAGGCCGGGTCAACGGCCACCCGACGCCCGCAGCGCGCCCCGGGCAGCAACGCGGCGACGGCGCCCATGATCTCCTCATTGGCCAGGCGCTGCAAGGCCTCTCCGGAGTGCCGGCGGACCTCCGGCCTGGACAGGCGGAACGGCGCCCCGATGCGCACGGACAACCGGCCGGGGCGGTAGGTCCCGCTGATCGCGACGGGCGTGATCTCCGCGCCCGACCACACACCCAGCAACGCCGCCCCCGGTTGGGCCGGGCCCAGCCGCCCATCCCGACTGCGCGTGCCCTCCGGAAACATGGCCACCACCCGCCCGGCGGCCAGCAGGTCCAGGGCCCGACGCAGGGCCCGCCGGTCGGCCGTGTGGCGCCGGACCGGGAAGGCCCCGACGCAGCGCAGGATGCCGCCTGCCACCGGGGAGGCGAACGCCTCCGCCTTGGTCATGTAGAACAGGTGGCGCGGAAACGCCGCGCCCAGCATCAGGGGGTCCAACCAGGAGATGTGGTTGCTGCAGACGATGAACCCGCCGTTCCGGGGGACGTGCTCCGCGCCCTCCAGGCGAATGCGCAGCAGGACGAAGAAGTAGAAACGCACGACCGCCCAGACGCACCAATAGAGGATCATGGTCCGCCCGCCTCACTGTCCGCAGCCGAGTGCCCCCGGCCCCCGAGGAGGCCGACGGCCAACGCCGCATCCCCCTGACCGCCCCCGCAGGCCTCCACGATCCGGCCCACCACTTCCTCGATCGTCAGCGCCGTGGTGTCCAGCACGACGGCGTCGTCCGCGCACCGCAGGGGCCCCTCGGAGCGCGTCTGATCCAGGGTGTCGCGCGCCCGCAGGTCCGCCGCCACCTGCTCCGGGTCCAACCCCGGCACCTGCCTCGTGAGTTGCCGGTGGCGTCGCTCCACCCGCACCTCGAAGGCCGCCGTGACAAAAAACTTATGGTCCGCGTCCGGCAGGACGGCGGTGCCGATGTCCCGACCGTCCACGACGATGCCCCCGCAGCGGGCCAGACGGCGCTGCCGCGGGATCATGGCCTGCCGCACGCCGGGCACCGAGGCCACGCGCGGGACCAGCCGCTCCACCTCCGGGCCGCGGATCTCGGAGGTGACCTCCTCACCGTTGAGCAGCACCCCTTGAGCCCCGTCCGCCTCGTGCCGAAAGGCGATGTCCGCCGTCTCGGCCAGGAAGGTCACGGCCTCGGGGTCGGGCCGCC
The DNA here is from genome assembly GCA_027335545.1 of Clostridia bacterium. The sequence continues at coordinate 1,373 of DAHWHV010000263.1, read as the reverse complement.
CGTCGGCGCGGAACAGGCCAGCCTGGCAAGCCGCCCAGGTGACCGCGCGGTACATGGCCCCAGTGTCCAGGTAGACAAACCCCAGGACCGCGGCCACACGCCGGGCCACCGTGCTCTTCCCGGAGCCGGCGGGGCCGTCGATGGCCACCACCGGGAGCCGTCGCGCCGAGCGGCCGCTGGCCGCGTAGCCGTCCGCTCGTCCAGGGCACAAGGGCCCATCCCTCCAAGGCGCGGCCGCCCCCGCCCACGCGCTGGCGGTCTTCTGCGGCGATCCCTCGTCCCCTGCGGGGTCCGCCGCGCTCAACGCAGGTCCGGCCGCAGGCCTACGGCATCGCCGACGTAGACATGGTGCACATCCGCCACGTCCCGCTCAGTATACACGTGCAGCAACACGCGCACGCAGAGGCGAAGCGCACCGGGGACCGCGATCTCCACGGCGTCCAGCAACGGGACCCGGTCCCACCCCAGGTCACGCGCCGCGGCCGCGGGAAACGCGGCGGTGATGTCCGGGGTCGCCGTAAAGATGGCGGACACGAGATCGTCCACCTGGAATCCGTTGGCCGCCTGCAGGGCGAGCAGCAGGTGCCGCGTCGCCGCCAGGACGGCCTCAGGGGTGTTCGCCTCGGCCGTCGCCGCGCCGCGCATCGCCCGTACCCTGCACTCGGCCACCCCGTCACCCCTGGTCCGAGCTTCGGCGACGGGGTGGCTCAGCCCTGCCGCCGCGTCGGAGCGCCGTCGCGCTCAGGGCGCGGCGGCCCCGGGCACCACCGGGGGGCGAAGGCGCACCGGTGGCAGCAGCAGGGCCCTGCCGGAGCCGAGCAGCCAGGCCTCGCCGCGGGCCGGGACCTGGACGTCCGGGCTGGTGCCCAGGATGCGCACCCGGGCCGGGGCCCCCCCGGGCGCCAGCGCCACCGAGATCACGTCACCGGCGCGGACCGCGAGGGTCAGCGGGCCCCCGGCGAAGTACCCGGCGGGGATGCCGTCGCGATACAGCGTTGCCCGCGCCGCCCGGTCGCGGGGCTGCAAGAGCATGGTCACCGAGCCGAAGGCCGCTGCGCCCGGGGACGCGGGGACCGGCGCGGCCCGCGGTTGGCCGGCGAAGACCGCCAGCAGCCCGGGGGCCGCGCCGCCGGGCCCGTCCCACTCGGGCACGGGCAGGCGGAGGGCCAGCGTCAGGGCCATGGCCGCCCCGAGCAGCCCCGCCACCCCCAGGAGCACCCGGCGCGCCGAGAGCACCCGGATCCACACGGCCGCCACCCGCCCTTCCGCACGAAGGGACGCATATGCGCGCCTCCCCTCGTGCAGAAGGGCCCGGGGGTGGCGGGCCGCGCGGGGCGCCAGCTGTCGCCGGGCGGCGCCGCCCCCCCCCCCCC
>DAHWHV010000254.1 GCA_027335545.1 Clostridia bacterium | reverse complement strand
GGGTCGGCGCGCGCATCCCCGGCGGCAGGCTCCGGCACACCGGCGCGGCGCCGGCCCCACGGTCGGCGGTCAGGGCCTGGGCATCGCGCCTCCGGGGCAACCCTGGTCCAAGGCGGCGCGCAGCTGCGCCACCATGCCGCCGGCCAGCTCCGCCCGGCGCGCCGGGCCTGCGTCCGGCCCCAACTCGGCGACCGCGTGCACGATCCAGGACGCGACGATGACCCCGTCGGCCACCGCCGCCGCCGCCGCGGCCTTCTCCGGTCCATCGATGCCGAACCCCACCAACAGGGGCAGGGCGCTGTGCTCCCGCACGCGGGAGATCGTGCCGGGGACGCGCGCCAGGGTGTCCGCGCGGGCACCGGTGACCCCGGCCACCGACACGCAGTAAATGAACCCGCTGGCGGCCCGCGCCACCGCCGCGATCCGTCCGCCGGTGGAGGTCGGAGCCACCATGAGCACCAAGTCCATGCCCGCCGCCCGGCAGGCCGCGCCCAGGCCCGCGCTCTCCTCCAGGGGCAGGTCCGGGACGATCAGCCCGTCGGCGCCGGCGCGCGCCGCCTCCGCGACGAAGCGTCCCGGGCCCCGCTGCAACACCGGATTCACGTAGGTCATCACGGCCAGGGGGCAGGCCACAGCGCGGCGGAGGGCCGACAGCGCCTCCAGGGCCTGGGGGATGCGGAAGCCGCCCCGGAGCGCCCGCTGCCCGGCCGCCTGGATCACGGGCCCGTCCGCCAACGGGTCCGAGAACGGCAGCCCCAACTCGATCGCATCCGCGCCCGCCGCGGCCATCGCGGCCGCCACGGCCAGGGAGGTGGCGAGGTCGGGGTCCCCCAGCATCACATACGGGACCAGCGCCTTGCCGCCGCGGCGCCGAACGTCCGCGAGTACGCGCCCCAAGCGCCGCGGGGCCTCGGGCCCAGCGGCGTCCCCTGCCTCGAGCACCATCGACCCGCCTCCGCTTCGGGGGCAGCGCCAACGTCTTCGTTGGCGCTGCCCAGTGCCGCATTTTGCGGGCGGCGGCAGGCCCACCCCTTCCCGGTGGGCGCCAGGCCTCCTTGGCCCTTGCCCCCCTCCGGGGCCGCGGCGGCCGGCCGACGCGGCAACCCCACCCCGGGGCTCACGCCTCGGGCGAGGACGGACCGGAAGCCCGCTCCGAGCCCAGTTCCTGCCGCTTCAAGCCGAGCAGGGCCCAGATGCCCACGCCGATGATGGCCGCCTGGACCGCCGAGACCAGTACCATCCATACCACACAGCAGTCCCCCTCGGGCGCCCGCCCGGTAGGGGCGGGACACCTCCTCCCGCATGCGGACGGGGCGCAGCAGCGAGGGTGCGCCGCCCTCTCGGCGAGGATATCGCACCGAGGCATCCGGAAGCCACTGCCGGCCACGCGCCTCGGTTGTGCGGACCCGTGCGCCGAGCGCGAAGCGGCAGGCGCGTCCAAGGCGGCGAGGGATGGCGCGTGGGCAGGGCGGTGGCGTGGGGTGGTGTGGGGTGCCGTGGGGTGGCGCGTCGTCGGCAGGCGGCACCGCGCGGGCCCCGGCGAGGGAAAGGGTCGGCCGACCCGAGTGCCCGTGCGGCACGATCCGGGTCGGCCGACCCTTTGGGGCGAGGGTGCGCTCGGGGCCACGGGCTCTACGCATCGCTGCCCGGCACGGTGCCGCTCGTCGAGACGGCCGACGGGCCGGAGTTCGTGCCGCTCATGCCCGCCGCTCCGCTCACCGAGCCGGCGGAGGCCCCCGTCGCTCCGGCGGCCGCCCCGCCGCTCACCAGGTTGTTGGCGTCGGCGGCGTCGCTCCGCCGCATGGGACCCTCAGGGCGGCGGCCCGCCCAGCCCGTGCGGGCCAGCAGGTGCGGCAGGGCCTGCTCCAACCGGGTCAACCGGGCCTGCTCCTGGTTGGCGCTGAGCTTCCCCTGGCTGACCAGCGACCCCAGGCGCCCCTGGGCATCCGCCACCAGCGCCGCCTGCAGACCGGCCGCCGACTTGCCGGAGACGCCGTTGGCGATGGCCGCCAGGCTCTGGCCGTTGGTCAGGTCGGCGCGCACCTGCGCGACCGTCATGCCGAGGTAGTGCGCCGCACCGGGCAGCACCCCGCCCAGCGGCGCGCGCCGGACCATCCAGCCCGTGCGGGCCAGCAGGTGCGGCAGGGCCTGCTCCAACCGGGTCAACCGGGCCTGCTCCTGGCTCGCGCTGAGCTTCCCCTGGCTGACCAGCGACCCCAGGCGCCCCTGGGCATCCGCCACCAGCGCCGCCTGCAGGCCGGCCGCCGACTTGCCGGAGACGCCGTTGGCGATGGCCGCCAGGCTCTGGCCGTTGGTCAGGTCGGCGCGGACCTGCGCGACCGTCATACCGAGGTAGTGCGCCGCACCCGGCAGCACCCCGCCCAGCGGCGCGCGCCGGACCCGCTGCCCCCGCCCCAGATGGCCCGCGAAGGCCCTCCACAGGGGGACAACGGCGGCCGACTGGATGCGCGCCTCCATCCGCTGGGCCTGGGCCGCGCTGATCCGCCCGTTGGACAACAGCGTCTGGACCCGATCGAGTTCCGTCTGGCGGAACGCGGTCTGTAGAGTCGCCGTGGAGACCCCCAGGTGACCGGCGAGGTCGCTGACGAAGGTCGCCGGGGAATGGACCGCCGTGCCGCTGGGGGTCGCCGCCGAGACGCCGGCCGTGATCCACCCGCTGCCCGCCACCACGGCGGCGAGGCCTGCCCCGACCGCCCAACGTGGGAGCCGCATGCGCTTCATTGTGCATCTACCTCCTCGTCGTGCTCGGGCCAGGACCGACCTTAGCCGGGGGATGTGAAAGGACTGTGTATACGGAGGCGCTAGGGTGCGCGCGGCACCTGGCCCGCCGGTGGGTCTGCCCGCGAAAACCGCTGGGGCGCAACGGCATGCGCGGACCGCGGCTGCATGGCGGCTGACAGGATCTCCCGGACCGCCCCCGCGGCGGCGAGCCGCGGAGCGCCGCCCCCGGCTCGCCGCCGCGTCACCTTGCCGCATCGCGCCGCCCCCAGCAGGGTTTCGGGCGGCGACGCCATAGGAAACGGGTGCGCGCCACGCCCCGGGCCACCGAGCCCAGGCCCGCGCGGGCGCAGGCAAGCGGAAGGGGGCGTGGGGCCATGCGGCTCCAGGATCGGGTGGCGATCGTCACGGGCGGGGGTTCGGGCATCGGGCGGGCCACCTGCCTGCTCTTCGCCGAGGAGGGGGCGCGCGTCGTCGTCGCGGACCGGGAGGGAGCGGCCGCGGAGGACACGGTGGCACGCATCGCCGCGGCCGGCGGCCCCCTGGCGCTGGCGGTGCCGGTCGACGTCGCGCGGGAGGCGGAGGTGGCCGCCCTGGCCGCGGTCTGCGACGGCCGCTTCGGCCGGGCCGACGTTTTGGTGAACGTTGCCGGCATGCGCCTGTGGGGCCCTGTGACCGGCGCCACGCCGGAGGACTGGGCGGCGATCGTCGGCGTCAACCTGATGGGGGTCGGGCTCTGCTGCAAGCACGTGATCCCGCTGCTGGCCCGCGGGGGCGGCGGCAGCGTGGTCAGCGTCTCCTCCGCCAACGGGGTCGTCGGTCGCCCCGGCATGGCCCTCTATGACGCCACGAAGGCGGGCGTGCTGGCGTTGACGCGCTCGATGGCCTGCGACCACCGCGACCAGGGCATTCGCGTCAACGCGATCCTGCCTGGCCCTACCCTCACCGACTTCCATGTGCGCCGGGCCGAGGCGGCCGGCCGCACCCTGGATGAGTCCGTCACCCGGCCGCACCCCGGGGGGCCCGGCATCCTGCGCCGCCAGGCGCTCCCCCGCGAGATCGCCTACGGAATCTTGTTTTTGGCCAGCGACGAGGCATCCTACGTGACGGGCACCTGCCTGCACGTCGACGGTGGGCTCTCGGCCCTGGCGCAACGCAACTGACCGGCGTGGCCCGGAGCCGCGCCGCGGCGCCTGCGGTCGGGCCCAGCGCGGGGCGTAGCGTCCGCGCTACGATCGGGCCTGCCGCTGACCGGCGCGCCACAGGCGGATCGCCTCGGCGATGCGCGCTGCCCGCGTGGGCGCTCGCTTGGCGCCGCCGATCCAGCGCGCGTAGTTGCGGCGGTAGAACGTGGGCAAGCCCAGGAAGAAGCCCAGGGCCGCCGGCTCGGCGCCCAGCGCCGCGGCGAAATCGGGTCCGATGTCCTCCGCCTGCGGACCCTCGGGGGCCAGCACGACCTCCACGGACGACCCCGGGGCGAGGGGGTTGTCGCGGAGCCAGGCCGGCCCGAGGGCGAGGGCGCACCGCCCCGCCGAAGAGTGTCCAGGGCACCGCGCGCCGGGGAACGGCTCCGCGCGAGTCCGCCACCACGCGACCGCCTCCCACCAAGAAATCCCCTGCGACGGGCCGCGCAGCGCCTCAGCCCCCCCGCGGTCCCTCGGGCCCTCAGACCTCTTCGTACTCCTCCCCGCACGGTCCGCCCCAGGGGTTCCCCGGCAGGCGCAACTCGCTGCCGTCGCGGCGCACCAGGGGGTTGTAGCCCTCGTGGATCATCCGGGTGGAGGCGGCCACGTAGTGGCCGATGTAGGCGCGGCGGAAGCGCGTCGCGCTGGTGTTGGGGTAGCTGCCATGGACGATGCTGCCGTTGAAGAACAGGACATCGCCGGCCTCCAGGTCCACGGGCACTGGCTCCAGACCCTCCGGGAGGTCGACTTCGTCGCGCGTGAAGCTCAGGGCGGGGTCGGCTTGGTGCGGGCAGAGGATCGGCGTGCCCTGGGTCCCCGGTACCAGCAGCAGGCCGCCGTTGCCGCGGTCGGCGGGATCCAGGGCGATCCAGGCGGCGACGCACCTCCCCGGGCTCGTCTTGAGGTAGTAGTCGTCCTGGTGCAGGGCCTGCCCGCGGGCGGATGGCGGCTTGAAGTACAGCATGCTCTGGGCGGCGAGGGGCTCTTCGCCGAAGACCGCCTCCAGGACGGCGAGCACGCCGGGGTGCAGCAGGTAGTGCTTGGCCACGGCGTTGACGCGGTGCGGGTGCATCATGCGGGGGTAGGCCTTGAGGATGTCGCCCCCGCTCTCGGCGAGCGGCACCGGCCGAAAGCACCCCGGGATCGGGCCCCCCGCGTGCATGGCCATGAAGGTGTCCAACAGTTCGGCCACCTCCGCCGCGCCGAGGAGGCCGCGCTGGATCAGATACCCCGAGCGGGCGAACTCGTCGTGCAACTCGTGGACGACCGGCGCGGGCAGGGTGGCGGTCGACACGGAAGAAATCCCCCTTGCAGCATCCGCTTGGAGCATCCGCTTGGAGCCTCCGCTTGCAGCCTCCGGTGGGATTGTACGGCGCGGCGGGAGGGGCCGAAAGGCCTCATAAGGCAGCCTCATTAGGCTGAGAACTTGCCGGATCCGGTCGTGCGGGGCGGGTCCGCCCGTCCCCCGCCGGAGTCCGGCGCGGGACGGGCGGCTGTCCTGGCCGACACCCCGGCCCCTCCCCCCGAGTTGCTCGTGGCCGGCCACTTCGGGCAGGACGGGCGCTACGCGGTACGCCGGGCCCGCGGGACGCCGAGTTGGCTCCTGACCTATGCGGTCGCCTTCGGCCGCAGTCCGCGCGCCTGGCGGGCGTCTCGGCGCACCTGAGCCCCTGCGGCGCGGGTCGCAGGGCGCCCGCGGGCCGGCGCCCACAGGCGGCTCGCGGCGGGCGCCGCCGGCGGAGCCTTCCCCCACCATCTCCGGAGCCTCGACGGCCGACCGCGTACGCGTCCACCGGCACCTCGCCCGCTGGGCCTTCTGGCCGAAGGGCCCCCCTCCGGAAGGACGCCAGCCTGTCCCTGCCCGCCGCCTTGCAGGGGTTGGTCGCTCCGCCCAGAATGGAGCAGCGGCATCTTACGTATGGGTCCTCCGGCCATTGCCTATCCGGACAGGACGCAGGAGGCCCGCCCCGGGACGCGGATGTCCGTCGCGAGCAAGGAGGGTCACGCACGTGCCGACAGCACCACCCACAGTGACTAGGCGGGGACTCCTGCGGGGCGGGGGGGGCGCCGTGGCG
>DAHWHV010000249.1 GCA_027335545.1 Clostridia bacterium | reverse complement strand
CCGGCGCTGCGGGCGACATGGGGCCCGGACGAGCCCGAGCGCCTCTACGACTGGACGCTGGCCCCGATCTTCGATGCTGCCGGCGCCCTGACCCACGCGGTGGCCTCGGCCCTGGAGGTCACCGCCCAGGTACGCGCCGGGGCCGAGGCCGACCACCGCGCCCGCGCGGCCGGCGACGAGGCGCTGGCCCTGCGTCAGGCGCTCAACGGGCTGGAGCAGGCGATCGGCCTCTTCGACGCCCGCGGACGGCTGACGTGGTGCAACGACGCGTACGCCGCCGCCGGCTACCCGCCCCGGCCCGGGCGGGGCGACGCGGCCGTCCGCATCCCCTCCTGCGCGGGGGAAGCGGTGCCCCCTGAGGCCCGCGCCCTGCGACTGGCCCTCGACGGCCACCCCACCGACGGCGAGCCCTACTGGGTGGGCCCGCCGGGCGGGGAACGCCTGGTGACGGTGCGCGCCCGCCCGTTGCGCGATCCGGCCGGGACGGTCTCCGGGGCGCTGCTGCTGGTCTCGCCGGACGGGCAGCAGGGGGGTGAGGCGGCGCGCGCCGCGGACCTGGTCGCCTCCGCCGTGCGGCGTTCGGACGCCCTTGGGGCGGTGATCAGCTCACTCTCGGACGGCGTCTTGATCACCGACACCGCCGGCGACGCGCTACTGGTCAACCGCGCCTTCTGTGAGCTGCACGGCCTGGACACCGTGCCGCGCACCCTGGGCGAACGGATGGCGGCACTGGGGCTGCGGCGTCTCGACGGGGCGCCGCTGCGCGTGGCCGAGGCCCCCTCGGCCCGTGCCCTGCGTGGCGAACCCGTCGTCGGCCTGCGCCTGCGCGGGCGCCACGCGACGGGGAGGGATGTCGTCCTGGAGGTCAACTGCGCCCCGATCCGCGAAGCGGACGGGGCGGTGGCGGGGTGCGTCTGCGCCCTGCGCGACGTCACACGCCAGCAGGTGCTGATGGAGGAGCGCGACGACTTCCTTTCGGTCGCCGCCCACGAACTCCGCACCCCGCTGACCGTCCTGCAGCTGGTGACGCAGTTGCTGGCCCGGGAGCAGCGGGATGGGGCCTTGCCGGAACGGGCGGGCCGGCACCTCCCCCGGCTGGCGGCGGCGACCCAGCGGCTGCGGACGCTCGTGGACGGACTGTTGGACGTCGACCGGTTGGAGCGGGGCACGTTCCGCGTCGCCTGCGCGCGCACCGACCTGGCGGTGCTGGTCGACCGCGTGGCCGAGCGCTTCACCGCCGCCCACCCCGACCGCCCCCTGCAGGTCCGGCTCGAAGCCGCCGAGGCCGAGGTCGATGCGCCGCGCATCGAGCAGGTCCTGGACGGCCTGCTGGACAACGCGCTGAAGTACGGGCCGGGACAGTCCCCGATCGACCTGACCCTGCGACGCGACGCGGGGGGGGCCATCTGCACGGTCGGCGACCGGGGCAAGGGGCTGTCGGCGGGGGATGTCGAACGGGTCTTCACGCGTTACTACCGCTCCACCCGCCATCCGGCGACCCACTATACCGGCCTGGGCCTCGGGCTCTTCGTCGCCCGCCAGATCGCCGCCCTGCACCGTGGGGAACTCACGGCCCGCAACCGCGCCGAGGGCGGGTTCGATGTCTCGCTCCGGCTGCCCCTGGCCGACCCCTGAACGCGTGCGGGGCACCGACCGACGCCGACGCCTCGGCGCCCCCACCCGCCCTCAACGCCCACCCCGCCTCCGCCGATAAGCCGAATGGGGGATCGGCCAGTGGCCGCCCCTGCGGGGCGGCTACGCCTGTCACGCCTGCCCCCCAGGGACCACGCGCCCCGTGCCCCGTGCGGACTCCTGCCAGCACCCCGTCAGGCTGGGCCCGGTTCGGGCCCGGTTGGGCGGCTCCAGGACGGTTTCTGGGTGGAGGGGGGCCATGGCCGCCCGCGGCGACGCCGGACAGGCCCTGGTCGAGACGGCGCTGATGCTGCCCGCCCTGCTGGCGCTCGCCG
>DAHWHV010000224.1 GCA_027335545.1 Clostridia bacterium | reverse complement strand
GCCGCGCTGGCGGCCTCCGGCCCCGGGCAGAGCCTGGTGGGTAAGGGCTTCCGCGCCGACGTCGAATTCTGTGCGCAGCGCGACGCCTTCGCGCTCACCCCGTGGTTGCGGGACGGGCGGCTCGTCGCCTCCTGAGCGCGGGCGGCCGGTCGCTCAGAGTCGGGGCCGGTTCCCGGTGGCCGTCTGGTGCGCTGGCCCGTCCGAGCCGGTGTCCCGCCCCCCCGGGGCCTGGCGGGGCAGGGCCATGGCTCCCCAGCCCCCCGGGGGGGCGCCGTCGCCCGCCCCATCCCCCGGAGGCGGGGCGGGTGTGTTGGCCTGCTGGGTCGGCGCCGTTGCGCCATCGGTCCCGGCGATCGGGCGGAGGCGTCCCTCCCCCCCTTCGCGGCGCGGCGTATCCTGGGCCGTGCGGAGCGGACGCACGGCGGTTTCGAACGCGCGAGCGAAGTCGATCCTGCACAGGCCGTGGCCCGTTGCCCCAAAGGGTCCTTGGCGCCGGTATCCCATCTTCACCGACTCCTCCCACCCAACCCCGCGTCTTCCGGGCCTCTTCCTGGTGTCTTCCCAATCCTGGAACCACCGAACACCGTGCCCCGTCCGATGCCGACCGCCCTAGCATTTCCCGGGCGGCGCCCCCGTCTGCGCGCGCCGCGCCGGTGCATCCTAGCACCCGGGCCCCGGCCCCGGTGGCCCGCCGCCCGTGCCGCGCGGGCGTTCCGGCATTCGCGTGAGGCGTGGGTCCGTTCCGTTCGGCTCCGTCCGGTTCCGTTCGGTTTCGTGCCGAGGCAACCGAAGACGGGAGGTGGGCCGAGATGGGTCGAGCGTCTGGCGGGGCGGGACTGGATCGGCTCAAGTATGAGGTGGCGGAGGAGATCGGCTACTTCCCCCATCGCCTGGGGCAGGCGCCGCAGAGCCCGGGCGGGTACGCTGCGGCGATCGGGGACTATAAGTACGAGGTGGCCCAGGAGTTGGGCATTCCGCTGGCGCACGGGTACAACGGGGACTTGACCTCGCGTCAGGCCGGGGCGATCGGGGGCCACATCGGTGGGCGTTTGGGCGGGCAGATGGTGCGCCGCATGATCCAGATCGCCGAGGAGCACCTGGCCGGCGGCGGCGGGGGGTAGGCGGGCGCAGCGACAGAGGGGTTCGTGGCCGCGTGACGGGAGGCGGCGGGCACCGCCTCCCGGGTTTCTCCAGCCGTCGTCCGAGCGCGTGCCGCGGCTGGGGGGCCTCTGGTCGCCCGATCGCCGCCGGGGCGGTAAAATGCCGGCGGCAAGGGAAATCGGGGGTGGGTCGGTGGAGGGTGGATCGTCTGGACCCGGAGGGTCGCTGGAGGGGGCGCCGGGGGCGGAGGGGTTTGGCGCGGTCGCCATCGAGGCGGCGGTGGCCGCCGGTCGGCTGATCCGGCCATGGGCGGGACGGGCCCGGGGCGTGGGGACCAAGGGCTCGGCCAGCGATCTGGTGACAGACCTGGATCGGGAAGCCGAGCGGCTGATCTCCGAGCTTCTGCACGCGCGCTTCCCGACGCATGCCATCCACGGGGAGGAGGGAGGCGCGCAGGGGAGGGAGGGGGACTTCGTGTGGCACGTCGATCCCATCGACGGCACCACGAACTTCGTCCACGGGCTGCCGGGGTATTGCGTGTCCGTCGCCTTGGCCTGGCGTGGCGTCCCCGTGGCGGGCGCCGTCTACGACCCCACCGCCGACGAACTCTTCGCCGCGGTGCGGGGCGGAGGGGCCTATGCCAACGGCCGGCCGCTACGGGTGTCGAAGGAGGACCGCCTGTCGGAGTCCCTGGTCGGGACGGGTGTCCCACCGGTGCAGCCGTCGCGGGACTTCGCCTTCCGCACCGTCCGCGCGATTGCGCCGGAGGTGCGTAACCTGCGCAACCTCGGCTCGGCCGCCCTGCACCTGGCCTATGTGGCCGCGGGCCGGCTGGGCGGCTTCTGGGAGCCGGGTCTCCGGGCCTGGGACTGCGCGGCCGGGGTCCTGTTGGTGCGGGAGGCGGGGGGACGGGCCAGCGACCTGAGCGGCGAGGATTGGCACACGGGGTTGCGCGGCGCTCTGGGGACCAATGGCACGATCCATGACGCCCTGCTGGCGCTGCTGGCCCCCGTGCCGGCGTCCCTCTGAGGGGCCCCGCCCGGTGGCGCTGCCGGGTCCCGGCGGGGCGCGAAGCCCCCGCCCATTGACCACGAGGGGCGGCCCCGGCTATACTGCGTTCGGTGCGCGGACGCCGGGGTGTGGCCCAGCTTGGTTAGGGCGCCTGGTTCGGGACCAGGAGGCCGGCAGTTCAAATCTGCCCACCCCGACCA
>DAHWHV010000199.1 GCA_027335545.1 Clostridia bacterium | reverse complement strand
GCAAACTCCCCGCGCCCGCCCCAGACGCCCGCGCCCAGCCCGGCCAGCAGCGCCGCGCCAAGTGCCGTGCCCTCGACCTGAGCCGAGCGCACCACCGGCACGCCCAGGAGGTCCGCCTGAACCTGCAGCAGCAGCGCCCCGCGCGCGCCCCCGCCGTCCACCCGCAGCTCCGGCACGGACAGCCCGGTCTGGGCACACATCAGGGCGAACACGTCGCGACTCTGGTGGGCGATGGCCTCCAGCACGGCACGGCAGAGGTGGGCGCGGCCCGTCCCCCGCGTCAGGCCGACGACGGTGCCACGCGCGTCAGGGTCCCAGTGCGGTGCCCCAAGGCCGGCGAAGGCGGGCACGACCCAGGCGCCGCCGCCGTCCGCAACGGTTGCGGCCCAGCGCTCCAACTCCCCGGGGCGGCGCAGCAGGCCGAGGTCGCAGAGCCACTCGACCGCGGAGCCAGCCGAGAACACACTGCCCTCCACCGCGTACTCCGGGCGTCCCCCGTCCCAGAGCGCGACCGTGCGCAGCAGCCCCCCACCCACGGCCCCACCGTCGGTGCCCCGGTGCAGGAGCAGGAAGCAGCCCGTCCCGTAAGTGTTCTTCGCCGCACCCGGGACCCAACAGCCTTGGCCGAACAGCGCCGCCTGCTGGTCCCCGGCCAGGGCCGTGACCGGCACCTCGGCGCCGAAGACGCGGGCATCGGTCCGCCCGAAGTCCCCGGGCGACGGCCGCACCTCTGGCAGCATGGCCCGCGGGATGCCCAGGCGGCCCAGCAGATCCCCGTCCCACTGCAGGCGGCCGGCGTCCCAGAGCATCGTCCGCGAGGCGTTGGTGGCGTCGGTGGCGTGGATGCGCCCCGCCGTCAACTGCCAGAGGAGCCAGGTGTCCACGGTGCCGAAGAGCAGGTCGCCACGGGCGGCGGCCTCCGGCGCCCCCGGCGTGTGCGCGAGGATCCAGGCCAGCTTCGTCGCCGAGAAGTAGGGGTCGCAGCACAGGCCCGTGCGCTCCGCCACCAGCGGGGCCCAGCCCTCGGCCTCCAGCGTCCTGCACAGCCCCGCCGTGCGCCGGTCCTGCCAGCCGATGGCGTTGCCCACGGGCCGACCGCTGGACCGTTCCCAGACCAGGGTCGTCTCCCGCTGGTTGGCGATCCCGAGCGCGGCGATGGCGCCGGGCTCCAGGTCCGCGGCCCGCAGGGCCGCCCGCCAGGCCTCCGCCTGGCCGGCCCAGAGGGTCGACGGGTCGTGCTCCACCCACCCCGGTTGCGGGTAGAGTTGGGGGAGCGTGCTCCGGCCGAGGCCGACCCTCCGCCCGGCCGCGTCGAAGACGATGGCGCGCGAACTGGTCGTCCCCTGATCCAGGGCCAGCAGGAAAGGGGGCCGACGCCGGGCGGCCATGTCACGCCTCCTGTCCCGCCCCAGACGCTCTCGGGTGCGGCCGGGGCCCGCGGCGGGAGTGGCTGTCAACCCGTCGCCTTCGCCGCGCGGTGGGCGATTCCTGCCAGGGGTCCGGGCCCTCGGCCTTCGGCGGCCAGGTTGTCGGCGGAGACGTAGCAGAACCAGCAGTCATTGCGGACCCAGGTGTGTCCGCTGGCCAGGGCCAGGTAGTTGGGCAGGCTGGGGTGGGCGACCGCGTCGTAGCCCGTGGCGACGGCCAGGCGGGCGAGGTAGGGCAGGCGCACCGCCTAGCCGTAGCCGAGGTTCTCCATGACGATGAGAAAGACGTGCGAGAAACGGGGCACGCCGTACAGCCGGGGCCCCGGGGCGGCCTGCGCCCCCGCCGGTCGCCGCACCCCGCTCGCCATGGACGCGCCGGCGTGGGGGGACGGCCGCGCCGTTGACCCAGTGCCGCGCCCACAGCCGACGGCGAGCAGCGCGGCCACCACGACCCAGGCCAGGAGCCGCGGGCGGACGCGCGGCGGCGTACTCACACCTGTGCGCCCAGGGTCGCCAGGGGCTGGTCCGTCCGCTCCAGCCAACGCAGGCGGGGGTGTTCGCCCGCGTAGTACGCGAACTCCCGCTCGTTGGGGAACAGCACGACCGGTCGCCCCTGCGGGTCCTCGCAGCGCAGGACCCCGTAGGCCCGGAAGGCCTCCAGGGCCTCGGGCGGGCCCTCCGCCCAACGCGCCACCGAGTAGGGCAGCACGTCCAGGTGGGTCTCGACGCCGTACTCCATCCGCAGGCGGAACTGCACCACGTCGAACTGCAGCCGACCCACGGCCGCCAGGATGGGTTCGCGCCGCGCCGCCCCCGGTTGCTGCAGGATCTGGACGGCGCCCTCCTGTTCCAGTTGCTCCAGGCCCTTGAGGAAGGCCTTCTGCTTCTGGACGTCTGTGTTGGTGAGGGTCGCGAAATGCTCGGGCTGGAAGCTGGGCAGGGCGACGGGCTCGGGGGCCTGCCCCACGTACAGGGTGTCGCCGATCGCGAAGTACCCGGGGTTGGCCACACCGATCACGTCGCCGGCAAAGGCCAGATCCACCGTCTCCCGCTCCCGCGCGAAGAGGGCGTGCGCCTGGCCCAACCGTAGGCGGCGGCCCGTCCGCCCGTGCTGCACCTGCGCCTCGCGCTGGAAGACCCCGCGCGCGATGCGCAAGAAGGCCATGCTGTCGCGGTGCTGCGGGTTCATGTTCGACTGGAGTTTGAAGACAAAGCCCGCGAAGTCCGGGCCCCCATCGACGGGCGGGGACGGGGCCAACCGCACGAAGCGGTCCAGGAAGGGCTCCACACCGAAGTTGGTCAGGGCGCTGCCGAAGAAGACGGGGGTCTCCAGCCCCCGATCGAAGCGGCTGCGGTCGAAGGCGGCCAGGGCGCCGTCCAGCAACTCCACATCCGTACGCAGAGCCGCCGCGGCGTCGGGCCCCAGGAGGGCTTCGGCCGCCGGGTCGTCGGCGCCGGCCACGGCGACGGGGACCGGACGCGCCCCGTGCTCGACGCGGGCGTAGCGGTGGATGACGCGCGCCTCGCGGTCGTAGACCCCCTGGAAGTCCGGCCCGTCCCCGATGGGCCAGTTCAGCGGCACGGCCTGGATGCCCAGCGCCTCCTCGATCACGGTCAGCAACTCCAGCGGCGGCAGGCTGGGCCGATCAAGCTTGTTGACGAAGGTGAGGATGGGGATGCCCCGGGCGCGGCAGACGCGGAAGAGCTTGCGGGTCTGCTCCTCCACGCCGCGGGCCGCGTCGATGACCATCACGGCGCTGTCCACGGCGGCCAGCGTGCGGTAGGTGTCCTCGCTGAAGTCCGCGTGGCCGGGGGTGTCCAACAGGTTGCAGCGGCAACCGGCGTAGTCGAAGGCCAACACGGTCGAGGTGATGGAGATGCCGCGTTGCTGCTCCATGGCCATCCAGTCGCTGACCGCGGCCCGTTGGTTGCGGCGGGCCCGCACCGAGCCGGCCAGCTGCACCGCGCCGCTGTACAGGAGCAGCTTCTCGGTGAGGGTGGTCTTGCCGGCGTCGGGGTGCGAGATGATGGCAAAGGTGCGCCGCCGCGCGATCTCCCGTTGCAGCGCACCGGCCGGCACCGGCCCCACCTGCTCCCCCGCCACTCCGCCACCCCCGAAGACCCATCTTACCATGACCGCCCGGATCGCGCCTTTCAGCGCACCCTGATGAAGTACGGGTTGGAACCACCGGCGCTCAAGTCCCTGCAGGCGGAATACACCCAGATCGTGGCCCAGGTCGTGCCGCCCTTCCGGACCAAGAACCTCGGCGTCCTGACCCAGTACGTGCGGGACAACGGGGCCATCATGGAGCCCATCTTCCCCGCCGCCGAGACACAAACCCAGCGCCTGATCGGCGCCGGCGAGCAGG
>DAHWHV010000196.1 GCA_027335545.1 Clostridia bacterium | reverse complement strand
GCCGAGCGGAGCGGCCTGCGGCGCCATGCGGTCTTCCGTGGGGTATCCCCGTCGCGGGGCCTCGTGCGGCGTCACACGGCCGCGGCCGGCTTCGTCTGGGAAGATGGAAGGTTGGGAGCCGGAAGGGTGGGAGCCGGAAGGCGGAAGCTGGAAGCTGGAAGCTGGAAGCTGGAAGATGGAAGGCGCCTCTGGCAGGGGGTTCTTGCGGGTGGTGTAGGAGGGCGTCCGCGGCGGATGTGGGGGATGGGGCAGGGGGGCGGCGGTCGTGACGACGGGGGTGGCCAAGGGACCGGCGGCGTCCGGTGAGGAGCGCCTGCTGATCCTCCGTGCCCGGGCGGGGGACCCTGAGGCCTTTGCGGCGCTGGTGGCCGCCCGGCGCAGCCGGCTGCTCGCACTGCTGGCGGCGACCGTGGGCGACTGGGATGAGGCCGAGGACGCGTTGCAGGACGCCCTCTGGCGTGCCTTCACCGCACTGCGGGGCCTGCGTGAGGCCTCCGGTTTCGACGCCTGGCTGCGCACCCTGGTTCTCAACGTCGCCCGGGACCGCGTGCGCGCGCAGGTGGCCCGTCTCCGGCGCGAGGGAAGGCCCGGCGGGGACGGGGCCGACCTGGAGCGCCTCCTGGAGTGCACCACGGATGCAGCCGGACGGTCCGGCGCCGCCGGCGGCGTGGGTGCGGCCCTCGTCGAGCGCGAGGCCTGCGCCGACCTGCTGGCGGCCATCGCCACCCTCCCGCCGGTCTCCCGCAGCGCCGGCCGCCTGGCCTGGGTGGCGGGGGTTCCGCAGCGGCAGGTGGGCGAGCTCCTCGGGCTGTCGGCGGAGGGGGTGCGTGCCGCGCTGCACCGCGGGCGGCGGCGGATGGGCGCGATGTTCTACGCCAAGGGCGACTGGCGAAGGGATGTGGAGGCGGTGCCGGCCGGGACGGTGCGGGTCGCCGGGTACGGCGACGTCGGCGCGATCCTCGCGCGCGCGGCCGCGGGGACGGCACCCCCGCCCGCGACGGCCGTGGACCTGCACGCCGAGGCGGACATGAGCCTACGGCTCTTTTGGGCCCAGGCCCCGGGCCGCCGGGCGGCGCCGCCCCCGCCCGCGGAGGCGCTCCCGCTGGAGGGCCTCTGCGAAGCGGCGGGGTTCGATCTGGAGCCCTTCGGCCGCCGCCTGGCGCGCTTCAGCGTTGGGGGGCGCCTCTACGCCCTGCCGCACCACGACACGCCGCACCTGTTCCTGTACAACGCCGACCTGCTGGCGCGCGCGGGCCTTCACCCCCCCCGGCCGGACTGGACGTGGGAGGAGTTCTTCGGCTACTGCGGCCGCTGCGCCGCCGCCGGCTGGCACCCCATCAACGCCTGGTGCCCCAACGGGTGGGATGTCGCCCTGGTCGCCGAGCAGCTCGGCGCGACGCGGGAGCGGTTGCAACCGGTGCGGGAGGCCGTCGCCTTCGTCCGGGACTGGCGCGCGCGGGATTGGGCGGCCCCGGAGCCCCTGCCCGACGGGTGGGGCTTTGGCCAGTTCCTCGCGGGGGGCTGCGTGTTCTTCATCATGCAGTACGGGCATGGAGCCGCGATGTTCCGCGACCCGCGCTTCCGTCCGTTCCGCTGGGGCGTGGCGCCGATGCCGCGCTTCCGCCGTTCGGACGCCCCCGTCCGGTACTGGTTCCACTTCGCCCTGCAGATCCGCGGCACCGCCGCCGACCCGACGGCCGCCTGCGCCGTGGCGCAGGCCATCTTCCGACACGGACCGGTGCCGGAGCTCGACAGCTTACCGGCCTATCGCACACCGGAGGTGATGCGGGCCTGGCTCGCCCAGCCCTGGCCGCTGGGAAAGGAGTGTCTGCTCGACCTGGATGCGGCCACCGATCCCCTCTACGAGCCGGCGCACTTCGTGGCGCTGCCCGACGCCGGGGAGGCGCTGGACGGGATGGTGGAGGGGCGGATCACCGCGGAGGAGGGGCTGCGGCGCCTGCAGGCCGGTGTGGACCGGTATCGGGCCGGAGAACGGCCCGTGTATGAGGACTGAACGCCATGGCGCCAACCTGGGCGGCAGCCGTGCGGATGGGGCGGGCGGGGGCACCCGACCGCGCGCGCCACCACCAGTCCCTCCTGCCCCGCATCCCAGGGGACGACGGGATAGAGACGGGCCAAGGCTCCCAGCGAGATCCCTGTTTCCTTGCCACGCCCTTGTCCTACCAAGGCCGGCGCAGTGTGTGCAGCGCCACCGCGCCCGACCTCGCCCCCCTGCCGGCCTGCCTCATACCTCTTGCGCTTTCTCCCGGGGCGGGTGCGGTCCACTGCTTTCGCCACCGCGGACGGGTCGGCTGCTGTCAGGGGCGCGACCGCCTCCAGGGCCGTCCCCTGGAGCCGCATGGCCTGCAGCAGGCGAGCCGCGACAGATCTGGGGGCACTCGAGCGCCCGCACCATCTCCTGCAGCGGGGCAGGCACGGCAGTCCCCCCAGCCCCCAGTGCATCGGCAGGCGCCGACCAGACTGGCAGTCCCCGATCGGGTGCCTTCGCGGCGGCGATGCCGGTGAGGCGGGATGGCCAGCACGGCCCGGCCCCCGCCGAGGGCCCCGTGCCACCGTCCCCGGTGCGCCGGGAAGGCGGCACCGCCGGGGTTCCGAGCGGCCCCGCTGGTGGGGGAGGGGCCCACAGGCTGTAACTTTGAGGCGCTGGGGTTGGCTGCAACCGCCATTCCCCAGGCATTGCCCGGCACGGAAGGTCGCCAGGACCGCCTAAAGTCACAGCGTTTGGGGAGGGCCCCCCCCACGCCTCACCCGCTCCCCGGCGGGACCAGGGCCACGACGCGGCAGCCCAGCAGGGTCGTCTCCATCGAGCGGCGCGCCACGGCGTCGCGGCGGCACAGCGGCAGGCCGCCGAGGCGCACCACCTCTGAGCCGTTAGTGGTGAGGATCGTCACGGCGTCGGCGTCGGTGCCCGCATACAGCAGGGCTGGGCGCTGGGGGTGCCCCTTGGCGGGAACCCAACCGGTGACCCCCTTGCCGCCGCGTCCCTGGGCCGGGAGGTCGGCGAGGGCCACCTTCTGGAGCGCCCCGCCTTCGCCGACCAGCAGCAGCCGATCAGCGCCCGGCGGGAGCGGGCAGGCGGTGACCAGGGCATCTCCGGGGGCGAGCCGCAGGGCGACCACCCCCGCGGCGGTCGCCCCCTGGCGCGGGAAGGCGTCGGCGCGGGTGCGCAGGGCCTGCCCCGCCGCACTGAGCAGGACGACCTCGGTGTCGGCGACCACGGCAAAGGCGGCGACCAGTTCCCCCGCGCTGGCCGCCAGGCAGGGGGCCGTGCGGCGCTTGCGGGGGAGCAGGGCGGCCAGGTCGGCCTGGCGGCCGAGGCCCCCCGAGGACAGCAGCAGCAGGCGGGCGCCGTCGCCGTCGACGGGGACCGTGCCCGCGTAGACCAGGCGGCCGGCGTCGCCGATCGGGGCGAAGTTGACCAGCGGCAGCCCCGGCTCGCGCCAGCGCGCCTCGGGGAGGTCGCGCACCGGGAGGGCCGCGGCCGTGCCGGCCGCAAAGAGCAGCCCGAGGGTCTGGCGGCTGTCCGCTGGCAGGGTGAGCCAGGGGGCGTCCCCCTCGCGCACCCCGGTGGGGCCCTCGCTGCGCTGCAGGGAGCGCAGCGAGGTGCGCTTGACGTACAGCTCGGCGGTGACCGAGACGACGACCTCCTCGAGCGGCGCCAGGGCCGCCTCCGAGACGCGCCGCGGCGCGGCGACCGCCGGACCCTCCAGGGCCGTGCGGCGGGGCGCCGCGTACCGCTCGCCGATCCCGCGCATCTCGGCGGCCAGCGTGCGCGTCAGGGCGGCCGGGTCGGCGAGGATCTGGCGCCAGCTCGCGGTGTCGCGCTGCAGGCGCTGGGCCTCCCGCTCCAGAGTGGTGATCTCCAGGTTGGTGATCTGGTAGAGGCGCAGCATGAGGATCGCCTCGGCCTGCGCCGGGCTGAAGGCGAAGCGGGCGATGAGGTTGCGCTGCGCGTCGGCGCGGTTCTTCGAGGCTCGGATGGTGGCGATCACCTGGTCGACGAGGTCCGGGTGGGCGGCGCGCATCAGACCCTGCAGGATGTGCAGCCGGGCTTCGGCGTGCTCCAGGTCGTGGGTGGTGCGCTTGCGGATCACCGCGCGCAGGTGGTCGATGTAGACCTGTAGGAAGCCGCGCACGCCCATCTGCACGGGGCGCTGACCGGCGATGGCCGTCATGTTCGCCGAGTAGGTGACCTGCAGCTCCGTTTTCTGGCAGAGGTAGGCGAGGATGGCCTCGGCGTCCGCATCGCGCCGCAGGTCGACCAGGATGCGCAGGCCCTCCTGGTCGCTGGCGTCGGTCACGGCGAGGACGCCGTCGATCTGGCCCTTGGCGCGGATGGTGTCGATCTGCTTGACCAGCGCCGATTTGACCACCCGGTAGGGGATCTCCGTGACGACGAGCTGCGTGCGGCCGCGTTCGCGGACGATCTCGCAGCGCGCGCGCAGGGAGATCGTCCCGCGCCCCTCCAGCACCAGCGGCCGGGCGGCCGGCGCGCCCCCGACGATCACCCCCCCGGTGGGGAAGTCCGGCGCGGGGAGCAGCTCCAGCAGCGCCTCATCGGACAGGTCGGGGTCGAGGGTCAGCGCCAGGGCGGCGGCGACGACTTCGGAGGTGTTGTGGGGCGGGATGTCCGTCGCGAAACCGACGGCCAGGCCCTTGGCCCCGCAGACGAGCATCGCCGGGAAGTAGCCGGGCAGGACCTCGGGCTCGAAGCGCTTCTCGTCGAAGGTGGGGACCATCGGCACCGAGTCTTTGGCGATGTCGCGCAGCAGGTCCACGGCCACGGCCGAGAGGCGGGCCTCGGTGTAGCGGAAGGCCGCCGGCGGGTCGTCGTCCCGGCTGCCGCCGT
>DAHWHV010000191.1 GCA_027335545.1 Clostridia bacterium | reverse complement strand
GGCCGGCCGGCCGCCTCGCGTCCCCGCCCCAGCGCGGCCCGCCGACTCCGTCCCTGGCCTCCCGAGCTTCGCTCTGGTGCCGCGCTCCCCACAGCGGCGGCACGCCGCGCCCGGGACCCTCCGCTCGTTGGGGGCGTCAGGGCACCGGGGCTGCTGGGGGCGTCGCCACAGTCCGCTTGGGCGAGCCCAGCAGCCCCTCGACATACTTGGCGATCACGTCGGCCTCCAGATTGACCGCGGCGCCCGGGCGGAGGGCCCCCAGGGTGGTCGCGGCCGCCGTGTGGGGGATGATCGCCACCGTGAACCCCCCGGCCTCGCGCCCGGCCACCGTCAGGCTCACCCCGTCCACGGCGATCGACCCCCGGGGCACGAGGTAGGGGAGGAGGGCCTCCGGTGCCGTGAAGTGCAGCAGCTCCCACTCCAGGTCGGGTGCGCGCGCCAGCAGGTGCCCGACGCCGTCCACGTGCCCCTGCACCAGGTGCCCGCCCAGGCGCCCGTCGGCGCGCAGCGCCCGCTCCAGGTTCACAGCGTCCCCCGCGGCCAGGGTCCCCAGGGTCGTGCGGCGCAGGGTGGTCGGCACGGCCGTCGCGCTGAAGCCGCCCGGCTCGCAGGCCTCGACCGTCAGGCAGGCGCCGCTGACGGCGACGCTCTCGCCCGGTGCCAACTCGTCCGCGAAGGGACAGGTAAAGCGCAGGCGGCCCCCCCGCCGCTGCGCCAGTTGGCCCATCGCCTCGATCAGGCCGGTGAACATGCGTGGATCGCCCCCGTCAGCCAAAGATCCGCCCCGCGGCGCCGCAGCCGCAGGTCGCGCAGGGGCACGGCCGCGGTGCCGGCGCCGGCGAAGGGCGGCAGCCCCCCCGGCAGCAGCGCCGGGGTCAGGGCCGCGGCCACTTCGTCGATCAGCCCCGCGTCCCAGAAGGCGCGCGCCAACTGCGGCCCCCCCTCCAGGAGGACGCCCAGGCAGCCGCGCGCGTGCAGCTCGGCGAGGATCGCCTCCGGGGTGGGGGCGAGCACGACCTCGGCGCCGGCCGCGCGCAGGGCCGCCAACCGGTCGGGGGGGGCCCCGGGGCCGACGCAGACCAGGGCCGGCAGCACGGCGGCGCGCGGTGGGGTGCGGCCGAGCCGGTCGGCCACGACCCGTAGGGGGTCGCGCCCCGGCACGAGGCGCACCGTCAGGCGGGGGTCGTCGGCGAGCACCGTGCCGACGCCGACCAGCACGGCGTCGAGGCGGTCGCGCAGGCGGTGGACCTCGCGCAGCGCCGCCTCCCCGGAGATGCGCCCGGAGGGGGCCCCCGTTGGGCCCACGGAGCCGTCCAGCGTCGCCGCCCACTTGTAGAGGACGCGGGGGCGGCCCAGGCGCCGCGCCGTCAGGTACCAGCGGTTCAGGTCCGCGGCGGGGGCGGCCCCCTCCCCGAGTTCCACGGCGACGCCGGCCGCGCGCAGCTGGGCGAGCCCCCGGCCGGCCACGCGCGCATCCGGGTCTTGCAGGGCGACGACGACGCGCGCCACCCCGGCCGCCAGCAGGGCGTCCGTGCAGGGCGGGGTGCGCCCCTGGTGGCAGCAGGGCTCCAGCGTGACGTAGGCGGTGGCGCCGCGCGCCCGCGGTCCGGCCTGGCGCAGGGCCAGCACCTCGGCGTGCGGCTCCCCGGCGCGGTGGTGGTAGCCCTCGCCCACGACCTGCCCGTCCCGCACCAGCACGGCGCCGACCATGGGGTTGGGGGAGGTCCTGCCCGCGGCGCGAGCGGCGAGGGCGAGCGCGCGGCGCATCACGACAAAACCCCCCGACCTTCGGGTCGGGGGGATGGCGCAAGCAGATTCGCCCCGGCCACGGCGGCCGGGGCGAATCCTTCTCCCATCCGGACTGTACCGTCGGCCCCGGGTTCGCACCGGTGTCCTGCCGCGGGGCTGGGGTGGGGGACGGCCAGGTCGCTGGCGGCTCCCGGACCCCGGGCCGTGCGGCTCGCGGCGCTCGTCCGCGGGGTTGTGCCCCCCGCGGCATCACCGCCGGTCGGGAATCGGGGGGCGCGCGCCCCCCACACCCTGCCCCGAAGGATTCTTTGGGCGGGAGCGTATCACCGGGGCAGGGGTGCGTCAATGCCGCTGCGCGACGCCGGCAGGGACGCACCCCCCTGTCTGCCCTGGGTCGGGGGCTGCCCGCGGCCCAGGGCTCCGGTTCGGCGTGGGGAGGTAGGGGCCCAGGAAGAGTCCCCTCTTGCGAGTCTTGGCGGCCCCCTACACCCTGCTCGGTGCCGGCTCCCCGGTCTCGGCGGTCGGGTCCTGGTCCCCGGTCGCCGCGCCGGGCGGGGCGGGCGGGACCGCGACCGCCGCGACCACCCCCCCGCCCGGCGCCGGCC
>DAHWHV010000183.1 GCA_027335545.1 Clostridia bacterium | reverse complement strand
GCCGCGGGCCCTGCGCTGGGCGACGCCCCGGTTGCCGACCCGGCGCCCGCGCCACCACCGCCACGACCCTCGGCAAGCGGTCCCTGGCCTCCGGCAGGCCCGTCGCCGGGTGCGGCCGCCGCCGCGGGCCCTGCGCTGGGCGGGGCCGCCTCCCCCGCCGCCGCCGTATTCCCCCCCGAGAGGCTGGTCCACTCCACGCTCGGGCGCCCATACCCTGCAGAGGGCCCGGCGGGCAGGGCTGCCGCAGGGCGGCGCGCCCCGTCCGCCCCTGGCGGACCCGCCTCCGGCACCGGCCGCCCTGCATCCGCCGGGGGGGCGGTCTTGTCCGGGGCCCCCCGGGGGAACGCCGGCGCTCTGCCATGCCCCGCGGGCGACCAGTCGACGGTGACCGCCGGCGGCGCAGGGCCGGCGCCGCCGGCCAGGGGTGGAGCGGGGACAATCCCTCCACGTCCGCGCAGCACTTCTAGCGGATCGGGCTCCCGCCGAGCGCGCGCAGGCGCCAGACCCACTGCGCCGGCCACGGCCGGTGCCACCACGCGCGCGGCGGGGTCAGAGCGCACGCCACGCCTGGAGCCGACACCGGCCCCGTGCGGCGGCACCTCTCCGCGGGTCCCGTCGCCGGCAGGGGCAGCCCGGGGCAAGGAGAGCCTGGTCGCGTCGGCGCCGACGGGACCGCGCTGCGTGCGGGCTCGGCTCCGCGTCGAGGCTGCCACCTCGGGAGCACCCGCCTCGGCCGGAACGGGGGCAGGCAAGCCTGCACCGCCCGCGGCAGCGGGCTCGGCCGCCGCCGCTCCCTCCGCGACCACCAAGCGGCGGCGGTCCGCCGCGTGCGCCACGGGGGTTCCGAAGGCCGCACACACCGTGGACAGGGCCTGCCACCAAGCGGCCGCGTCGTCCGTGACCGTCTGGTCGGCGAGCGCGACCAGCAGCGCCAGCGGGTGCGTGCCATCCGCCAACCGCGGGGTCTCGTCCCCCTCCCCGACCGCCGCGTGAGACAGCGTCGCCAGGAGGCAGGCCGCCATGGTTTCGACCGCGCCCAACTCTGGAGCGACGGGATCCGCCGGGTCGAGCGGCCGGATGCGGCGGGCACGCTCGAGCACGTCGCGCGCCCGGGCCCGTCGCTCGACCGCCAGTGCCGCTGCAATCGCGTCCCGCAAGGCATCCAGGTCAGCCGGCGGGGTACCGCCCTCCCGGTCCAGGCCGGGGGCGCGGGCGGCGAGGGCAGCGAAGCGCTCCGCGTGGGCGGTCAGACGGCCGAGCAGTGCGACAGGCAGGGGCACACCCGCGCGCATGGGGCCGCACGCCCGGGCCAGCTCGTCGGCCAGCCCTGCCGCCTCTTCGCGCCAGCAGTTCACAGCGGCCAGCAAGTCGGCGAGTGACACGGGATCCACCCCCCACTCCGGGCTCCTGCAGGGGAGTTTTGACAGGCGGCCGCACCGCCCTCCCGTCGCCGCGGCGGTGCCCCCGAAGTGCGGCAGGGTCGGGGCCTGGCTCGATCCGTGAGGGCGAAAGCGGTAGCCGCCGCCGGCCCGCGGCCGGGGCGGCCGCTCACGCGGCAAGGGCGTGGCGCGCGTTGGGAAACACGCCCACCGGCAACCGGCGGATGCCCCGGGCCTTCGCCACGGGGAGGAAGTCAGGGGATGGTGACGGCGGACCACGCGCCACCCGGAACCTACGACAGCCGGACCCCGGCGGATCCCGTGCGCCGACGGGGCTTGATACCGGACCGTTCGGCTACCAGACCGTCTCCACCGGAAATGCGGCGAACGCTGCGTCGCTCGACACCAGCGGCACGCCTTCGTGCAGCGCCTGAGCGGCCAGCATGCGATCGAAGGGGTCGCGGTGGGGGGATGGAAAAGCGCCCGCCGTGAGGGCGTGCCGTACGGATATGGGCAGTTCGACGGCGCGGAGTCGTTGCAGGTGCTCCGAGAAGGATGCCAACAAGACTTCCGCCATCGGCAGCCGCCCCAAGCGGTGTTTGGTAGCCACCTCCCAGGCTGACGGGCTGGACACGAGAAGCGCATTTGCACCGTCTGTCAGCAAGATGCGGGCTCGCGACGATAGGGCGCCCGGCTCAGCCACCGCCCA
Source organism: Clostridia bacterium (assembly GCA_027335545.1). The sequence continues at coordinate 631 of DAHWHV010000183.1, read as the reverse complement.
CAGGAGCACGTGCGTGTCCAAGAGCAGGGTCATGATTCCCACCGTTCTAGCTCGTCCTCCGGCAACGGGTCAAAGGACTCGGGTGGAATGGTCATCTTCAGGAACCCCAGACGCCGGGGTGGGATGGGGTCGACGGCTACGAGTCGCGCACAGGGACGGCCGTGTTTGGCCAGGATGATCTCTTCTCCCGCCTGGACGGCCTCCAGCAGACGGGACAAGTGCGTCTTGGCTTCGTGCACGTTAACGACCCTGGGCATCGGTCCACCTCACCTACACCCTATATGACTAAGTTCGGTTAGTCAACTCGCGGCCGATCTCGCTGGTCGGCGGCCAACCGGCGAGCGGCTGGGACACTGCGCGCGTCCGCCACGGCATACCGCTGTGCCTGAGCGAGCCTCCGCGTCCGTGATGCCGGTGCGGCGCTCAGGGGCAGGCGGTTGCGGGTGAGCGAGGAGCGGCAGGTGTGCAACGGCCTGCGTGCCGCAGGAATGCTGCCGGCGGCTGGCCACACGCTTGCACGGACGAGTGCCTCACCGCTTGACCGGAGGCGGCGCGGCCCCGCGCAAGCGCCGTGGGACCCGCCCGGGCACGGGCGGCGCGGCCGCTGCCGGCCCCGGCCCGCGCGCCGGCC
>DAHWHV010000173.1 GCA_027335545.1 Clostridia bacterium | reverse complement strand
CCGCCGCCGCAGCCTCGCCCGCCGGGCCTTCTGATCGAAGGGCCCCCTGCGGAGGGACTTCACCCTGGCGTTCCCGCGGAGCGCGAAGGTCAAGCGCGAGACACGGCGAATCGCCCGCGCGGGGGGTGTGCGCCGCGGTCTGGTTCTGGTGGATCGTGGCCGGCGCCCTGCTGGCGTTCACCCTGATCTATATGGCCCAGGCGATCTACATCCGCCGCATCGTCGGCGCGCTGACGGCCATGCCCGAGCCCCGCGACGTGCCGGCGGGGCGCGTCTCGGTGATCGTCGCGGCGCGCGACGAGGCCCGCCGGCTGGCGGCCGCGGCGGACTCGCTGCTGGCCCAGGACCATCCCGGCCTGGAGTTCATCTTCGTGGACGACCGCTCGACCGACGGGACAGGTGCCCTGATGGACACCCGGGCCGCCGCCGACGACCGGGTCCGCGTGGTCCACGTCAAGGAGTTGCCGGACGGCTGGCTGGGGAAGAACCACGCCCTCTGGCTCGGCGCTCAGCACGCCAAGGGCGAGTGGCTCCTGTTCATCGACGGCGACGTGTGCCTGGCGCCCGGCGCCGTGCGGCGCGCCGTCGCGCACGCCACGGAACGCCGGCTCGACCACCTGACCATCGGGCCGGCGCTGCTGGCCCGCGGCTTCTGGCTGCAGGCGTGGGTCGCCTTCACCGTGATGATCATCCTGACGTTCCTGTCCCCGCGGCGCATGAACGGGACGGGCGGCAGGGGTGGCTTCGGCATCGGCGCCTTCAACCTCGTGCGGCGTTCGGCCTATCAGGCGATCGGGACGCATCGGGCCATCGCCCTGCGCCCGGACGACGATGTGCGTCTGGGCATGCGCCTGCGCCGGGCGGGGTGCCGCCAGTGGGCCGCGGCGGAACCCGATCTGGTCTTCGTCGAGTGGTATGGCTCGCTGCGCCAGGCCCTGTGCGGCCTGGACAAGAACGCGTTCGCCGTGCTCGACTACCGGCCCGCGGCCATGGCCGCGGCGGTGCTGGCCTGCCTGGTCATGTTCATCGGCCCGCTGTGCGGTGCCGTGCTCCTGCGGGGCGGGGTCGCCTGGGCCTTCCGCACCGTCTTCCTCCTCCAGTGGGGGACCGTCCACTTCTACGCGCGGACCTTCGTCCGCGTCGGCCGCCGCCCGCGCGCGCTCGTCGTCTCCCTGGCCTACCCCCTGGGCGCGCTCCTGTACGCGTATGCGATGGCCCGCTCCGGTTGGCTCGCGCTCACCAGGGGCGGGATCACCTGGCGGGGCACGCGCTACGACCTGGGCCGCTTGCGGGGGCACACGGGTCTGGAGTTGTGACGGGCCGGGCGGCCGTGTCAGCGCGGCGGCGGGATGCGGGCCCAGAGGCGCCGCAACTCCGCCTGGTGGGCCGCCGTCAGGCGGGTGATCAGCGCATCGCCCCCCTCCGTCAGGTGCACCCGCACCCGCCGATGGTCCCCGGGGTCCGGCTCCTTACGCACCAGGCCATGGGCCACGGCGCGCTCCACCAGGCCCGCCGCCCCGTGCGGCACCACCATGAGTTCCCGGGCGACCTCCCCCACGGCGAGCCAGCCCAGGGGCGAGCCGCGGAGCGCCAGAAGCAGTTGGTGCTGCTCCGGGGTGATCCCCTCGGCGCGCGCTGCCTGTTCGCTGAAGCGGAGGAACCCGCGCAGGGCGTGCCGGAAGCGGGCGTGGGCGGCAAAGGTGGCCTGGTCCAGGGCTCCGCCGGCCTCTCCCCCGGGCCGGGCCCGCGCGGCCGCCTCACGCTCGGAGCCTCGCGGCTCGGCGCCCTCCGACCCGGTGGGGCCCTCGGCCTCCGGCGTTCGCCGCCCCCCGCGCACAGCCAATGGCTTCCCCTCCCCACCAGAGCCCCCGGGGCCCGGAACCGGAGCGGCGGCGCAGACGCCCGGGGGTGGTGCGCCAGGAGGGAGCGCACCCCATAGCCCCGCGCGGCCACGGTGCCTGCCTCCCTCCGCGCCGCGGCGACGGTGGGCCGCGGGCCGCTGCGCCGGCCCCTGGCCGCACCGTCCCAGGCGGGCGTCCGACACACCCGCTCCGGGAGCGGTCGCTGCGCACGACGGCTTGATGCGGCGACCAGCTAAGGCGCGGGCCCCGGCCCCGGGTCCCCGGGCACGGCCGGACCGGCGCGATAGCGGGCACCGAGGTAGTCGTGGCTGAGCCACAACCCGCGCCGCGCGAGCTTACCCGTCATGACGTTATAGGGCAGGAGCCGATCCGCCAAGGCCGTGGCCACGGCGGTGGCCGCCAGGACCGCCACCAGGGCGTGGAAGTCGCCGGTGACCTCGACGGCGAACAGGCCCGCCGTCAGCAGGGCGCGCCCGGCGGCACCGAAGACCGCCGCCATGAAGACCAGGGCCACCAGGTCGGGCGCCACCCCGGACCAGGGCAGTAGCGCGTGGCCCAGCAGGGCGCCGCTGGCCCCGGCGACCATGAACAGGGGCGCGAGCACGCCGCCCACCGTGCCGGAGGACAGGGCCAGAAGCCAGCCGGCGCCCTTGAAGACCAGGATGCCCCAGAGCTCGGGTAGCGGCACCCGTCCATTGAGGATGCCGCGGATGAGGTCGTAGCCCACGCCGAGCACCTCGGGCGCGCCCAGCGCGATCAGGCCCACGCAGGCGGCGCCCAGGACGGGCCGGATCACGGTCCCCAGCCGGCGCGCCCCCTCCGGCACCCACGCGTAGAGGTCCTCCAGCCAATAGAGGGCGCTCGTGATGCCGACAGCCTCCAGGCCGGCAAGCAGGCCGAAGCCCAGGCACCACAGCAGGCCCGTGGCGGTCACGCCGGGGTGGGAGGCCATGGCGAAGAGGGGCTGCCCGCCCAGGAGCGGCACGCGCAGCACGGCCGCCACGGCCGCCGCCGCGGCCGTCGGAGCCAGCGCCCGCAGCGAGAACTCGAAAGTGATCAACTCAATCGGCAACAGCACCGCCGCCACAGGGGTCCCGAAGATGCCCGTCATCCCGGCGGCCGCGCCGCAGGCGATCAGCACGGTGCGCTCCACCGTGCTGAGGGGAAGCCACTGACCGAGGACCGAACCGATCGCCCCGCCGGTCTGGATGATGGGCCCCTCGGCCCCGAAGGGGCCGCCCGCGCCGATGACCACGGCGGAGAGCAGGGGTTTGAGCGCCGCCACCCGGGGGGCGATGCGCCCCTCCCGCAGGACGACGGCCTCCATCACCTCGGGGATGCCGTGCCCGCGCAGGCTCTCGTGGCCGTAGCGAATCGCCAGGCCAGCCAGCAGGCCGCCCCCCAGCAGGATCGGCAGCGTCCAGGGGCCGGAGGCCGCGGGGGCGGCGTGGGCCTCCGCGTAGCCGAAGCTGAGCCGGTGCCAGAACAGGAGGTTGGTCAGGAACCAGATGAGGCGCAGCAGGGCCCAGGCCACCGCGACCCCCAGGGCGCCGATCGCCAGGGCCAACGGGAACATCAGGTGGAACCGGAACCGGGCCTCCGGCGGGCAGGGCGCTGGAGCGGACAGGCGGGCCACCCCCGCCCGCAATTATATCATCACGTGATACATCACGTGATACATCCCGTGATACATTTGGGTCTGACGGACGCCCCGCCCGGCCGCGCCTCTCCGGACGCGGGCCTCGGCGGGCCTGCCCCGGCGCCCCACGGGGAACGGCCGGAGCGGGCCGCCGC
>DAHWHV010000168.1 GCA_027335545.1 Clostridia bacterium | reverse complement strand
CGGGGGCGCCGGCCAGCGGCGCTGGACCACGTTCGAGGGCGGTCCGGCCCACGACCTCCGCCTGGGCGCCGGCGCGATGACGACGCCCGCCGCTTGGCGCTTCCACGCCGGCGGCAGCGTCGTCACCGCGCCGACCGTGGTCGCGGGCACGGTCTACCTCGGGGCCATGAACGGCTGCGTCTCGGCCGTGGACGCGCGCAACGGCCGCCTGCGCTGGTCGGTGCCCCTGGACAATCAGGTGATGAGCGAACCCCTGGTCGTGGACGGGCGGGTCTTCGTCGGCACGGGGAACAAGGGCATGGCGGCCGGACCCGGCGGCGTCGTGCGCGGCACGGGGCCAAGCGGGCTCTACGCCCTCAGCGCGCGCAGCGGGCGAATCCGGTGGTTTCTGCCGACCCGGGGTGCGGCCATGCCCACCCCGGCCTACCGCCACGGAGTGCTCTACGAGGCCACGGGGGGGCAGCGCTTCTATGCCGTCTCCGCGACCAGCGGCGCGGTCCTCTGGCGGCTAGACCTTCCCTCCTACGTCAGCATGTCCTCGCCCACGCTGTCCGGGGACATCGCCGTCTTCGGCGGGGCGCGGCCGTATGCCCTCTACGGCGTGAACACCCACACCCACCGCCTGGCCTGGACCCTGCCGCTGCCCGCGGCCAGCGGCGGCGTGGACGACGGCACACCCGCCGCGCACGCCGGCGTGGCCTACGTCCAGATCCCCGAGGGGCGGCTCGCCCCGCGCCTGGTGGAACTGGCCGTCCGCGCCCGCGACGGCCGCGTGCTCTGGAGCCGGCGCCTGGGCACCGATTGGCTGAACCTGCCGCAGCGCGTGCTCGGCCAGGGGGCCCTGGCGGCACACGACGGCGAGGAGGTGGGGCTGGCCACGGTCGCGGCGGGCCGCCTCTACGTGGGGACCCCGGGGGTGCCCGCACTCTGGGCGTTGAACGCCGCCGACGGCACCGTGCTCTGGCGGACGCGCCTCCCCGGGGCGGTGCGGTCGAGCCCGCTGCTGCTGGGCGCTCAGCTCCTGGCCACCGGGGACACGCGCCTCTTCCGCCTGGCCGCCGCCGACGGCGCCCTCAGCGGCGCCTGGCGCCTGGGCCGCTTCCAGGAACGCTCCGGCATCCTCATCCCCTGCACGATCCCGGCCCCGGTCGCGTTCGGGCAGACCCTGCTGCTCCCCGCGGGGACCGACGCCGCCACGCTGGCCGCGATCCCGCTGCGCGCCCTGGGGGCCGGGGCGGGGTGAGCGGGAGGCGCTCCACCCCCGGCCCGTTGGGGTCGCTACTGCGGGGCGGCGGGGTCTATTGGGGGGCAATGCTGCTGGCGGGCGGCGTCAACCTGGGCTTCAACCTGCTCGCCGCCCGTGCGCTCGGCCCCGGGCGGTACGGGGAGTTGGCCGCGCTGCTGGCGCTGGTGAACGCGCTACTGCTGGGGGTCTCGGCCATCACGCGCACGGTGACCACGCTGGTGGCCGGCCGCGCGGACCCCGCCCTGGACACCTGGGTGCTGCGCCGGGGTACCGGGTGGCTGCTGGGGCTCGGCGCCGCCTGCACGCTGGTGCTCGGGGCGGCCGCCGTCCCGACCGCCCATCTCCTGCACCTGCCGCGGCCAGCCTGGATCTGGGTTGCGGCGCTGGCGCTGCCGCCGGCCCACGCCGGCGCCGCCAGCACGGGCATCCTCCAGGGCCGGCGCCGCTTCGCCGTCGTCGGCGCGATCAATCTGGCCGCCGCGGCGACCAAATTCGCCCTGCTGCTGGCCCTGGTCCAGGGGCGCGCGGGGGTCGGTCCGGACGCGGGGGCCGCCGTCGCCGAGGTCGGCGTCGTCTGGCTGGGGTCCACCTGGGCCCTGCGCCCCCTGCTGCGCACGGCCCCGCCCCCCCGCCGCCCGGCCCTGACCGAGGGGGGGGGCCTGTCGCTGCCGGCGGCCCTGACGGTCGCCCGGCTGCTGTTTCTGAACCTGGACATCCTCGCGGCGCGGCACTTCCTGGGGGCACGGGCAGCCGGACTCTTCGCCGCCCTGGCCGTCACCGGGCGCATCGTTGCCTACGGCACCGGGGCCATCCCCCCCGTGCTCTACCCCTACCTCATCCGCCATCGCCATCAGGCGCGCCTGGCCGCCGCCTGCCTGCTGCTGGGCCTGGGGGCGACGGCCGTGGCCGGTGGGGCGGGCGCCGCCGTCTTCTACCTGGCCCCGGGCGGTCTGGTCCGCGCCCTCTTCGGCCCGGCCTTCGCCGCCATCGCCCCGTACGCCGGTTGGTACGGGACGGCCTTCCTGCTCTACTCCCTCGCCTACGTCCACCTCCAATACCTGCTGGCCGCGCGCAGCCCGTGGGTCTGGGCCTACGCGCTCGGGGGCGGCGCGCTGGAGCTGGCCGCGGTGAGCCTCTTCCACCGGGGACTCGGCGAGCTGACGGCGGCCGTGGCCGCCTGCTTCGCCCTGCTCTGCTGCGCCACCGGCCTGCACGCCGCGGGCCTGTTGCGCCGGCAACTGCGGGGGGCCCCGGACCCGGTGACCTGAGCGGCGGCGGCGGCGCGGGCCCGCGGCCGCAAGGGCGATTCCCAGGGGAGGTGGCGCGGTGGCGGCCGGCGGGGAGAGGACCGGAGCCGTCCCGGCGGGACGGGCGGCCGGAGCCGGTGGTGCGCAAGCCGGGGGCGGCCAGGGGGCGGCCTGGCCGAGCTTCCTCCTGGTGGGGGCCCCCAAGGCGGGGACGACGGCCCTCTACCGCTGGCTGCGGCAGCACCCCGCGCTCTACCTACCGGCCAACAAGCAACCCCACTACTTCGCCGGGCTCTCCCCGGCCTTCTGCGGGCCGGGGGACGCCGCCTTCAACCGGGACCTGGTCCCCGACCAGGAGCACTACCTGCGCCTGCTGGCCCCCGGGGCCGCCCGCCAGGGCTGCGGCGAGGCCTCCCCCTTCTACCTCTGCTTCGCCGAGCGCGTGGCCCCGCGCGTCCGGGCCGCGGCCCCGCGTTGCCGGCTCGTGGTGCTGCTGCGCGAGCCGGTGGCGCGCGCCTACTCCGGCTACCTGCACCTGGTGCGCGACGGCCGGGAGACCCGCGGCTTCGCCGAGGCCCTGGACCGGGAGGAGCAGCGCTGGGCCCGCGGCTGGGAGCCCCTCTGGGCCCATCGCCGCCTGGGGTGCTACGGGCGTCAACTGGAGACGCTCCTGGGCTCCTTCCCGCGCGCCCAGGTGGGGGTCTGGCTCTACGAGGACCTGCGGGCCGACCCGCGGCGCCTGTACGCCGAGGTCTGCCGCTTCCTCGAGGTCGACGACGCCTTCCGGCCGCGCTTCACCCGCCACAACACGGGGGGGGCCCCCCGCCACGCCGGCCTGCACGCCGCCCTGGTGCGCCTGCACGCACCCCAGATCGCCAAGGCCGTGCTCCCCGAGCGGCTGGCCCAGTGGGTGGTCGCCCACTACCTGCGCCACGACCCACCCCCCGCGGCGGCCGCCGCGGAACTGCGCGCGTACTACCGGCAGGACCTGGCGCTGCTGCGCCGGCTCGTGCCGGAGCGGGACTTCCGCGCCTGGGGGCCGTGACGGACGGCGGCCCCGGCGGGAGGGGCGCGGGCCGCGACGGACGGGCTGCGACCGGCTCGGTCGCCGCCCCGGTCCCGGGCTGTGGCGGCCAAGGGCCGGCCTGGCGCCCCGGCGGGAGCGGGTGGCCGCCTGCCGGGGCCGGCGACCCGCTACGGCGAGGCGGGTCGGTCGGCCTTGGTTCCCGCGCATCGGCCGCGGGCGGCCTGGCACCGCCGTGCGGCGTGTCCCCGGCGCGTGTTCGGGGAACGCTGGCCGTGGCGGGGTGGTGCGGTGGCCGGGGCCGGTAGGCGCGCGCGGGACACGGCGCTGACCGTGGTCGTCCCGGCCTGGAACGAGGCCGGGACCATCGGCGCCTGCCTCCAGGCCCTGGACGGGGGCCTGCGGGCCTGGCGTCCGGAGATCATCGTCGTCGACGACGGCAGCCACGACGGAACGGCCGCCGTCGTCGCCGCCTGGATCGCCGGGCACCCCGCCTGCGACGCGCACCTGCTCGCCACCACCCACCGCGGCAAGGGACACGCCGTCTATGCCGGCGTGCGGCGCAGCCGCGGCCGGGCGGTCGCCCTGCTCGACGCCGACCTGGACATCCCGGCCTCCGAGCTCGCGCGGCTCTGCGGGCTCTGGCGCGCCGGGGCCGCCGAGGTGGTCGTGGGCAGCAAGCGCCTCTGGGACCACCGCACCCGGGCGCGGGGACCGCTGCGCCGCGGGGTGAGCCTGGCCTGCACCCTGCTGGGCCGCGTCCTGCTCCACCTCCCCGTCGGGGACACGCAGACGGGCGCGAAGGTCTTCCCCGGCGCCTGGCTGCGCCACGTGGCGCGCCTCGCCCGCGTGCGCGGACCGCTCTTCGACCTGGAGCTCCTCGGGGTCGCCGTGGCCACCGGGCTCCGCGTCGCCGAGGTGCCGGTGGCCCTGCGCCAGCCCCCCCGTGCCCGCCGGCTGCCGCTGGGGCAGGTCCTGCGCGCCTGCGGGGAGTGCTGGCTCCTCGGCCCTTCCGTGCGGCGCATCACCGCCGGCCTCCGCGCCCCAGCGGCCGCGCACCGCGTACCCCGGGGTCGCGGCCGCCGGCG
>DAHWHV010000146.1 GCA_027335545.1 Clostridia bacterium | reverse complement strand
TGGCTACGCGGCCTCCGCCTCGAGCTCCACCGCCTACGGCGCATGGAACCAGGCCGAGAGCGGCGTCGCCTTCGAGCCCGCCTCCGGGCTGCCCCAGGACACGCAGTTCGAGTCCGAGCGCGGCTTCGCCTCCCAGCGGGCGGCCGGTGCGCCGACCACGTACGGCAGCGCGCGGGAGACGTCGGGCCGCACGGGCGCGGAGTCGGGGGCGGCCTCCGGCTACGGCGCCACGACCTCGCGCACCGCGCCCTATGCCCAGGGCTCCACCGCCTACGGTGCCGGCTCGAACCAGGGCCGGGGCGCCTCCGGACGCGAGTGGACCCCGCCGAACGAGGCCGGCCGGCGCGGCAACCGCTGAGGGCCCCCGCGGGCCGGCGCCGTCCCTGGCGTCGGCCCGCCTATGCCCGGCTCCCGAGCAGCACCACGCCGCCGATGATCACGCCGATCGCCACGAGCTGGCGCGCCTCGAACCGCTCGCCCAGCACCGCCCAGGAGAGCACGGCCACCAGCACGTACCCCAGGCTGACCAGGGGGTACGAGGTGCCGAGGGGCGCCGCCGTGAGCACCTTCACCCACAGCAGCATGCTGCCGACGAAGCAGACGAGCCCGGCCAGCAGGTACGGGTTCGTGGCGAGCCGCAGCAGGGCGTGGAGCATCCCGGGCCCGAGCAGGGGCATGGCCCCGGCGCTGCGCGCGGCCAGCTTCAGCAGGAACTGCCCGACGGCCCCGATTGCGATGGATACCAGGGCCAGCGGTAACCAGGACGCCATCCCGAACCTCCCCAGCCGCCCGGCAGCGGCCCCCGTCCGGCCATTCTACCGCGCCGCCGCCCCTGCCCGCGGGCTACAGCCCCAGCAGGGCGCGCAACTCCTCCGCCGACCCCGCGCGCACGAGACCCCGCGCCCGCCCCTGCGGATCCCACAGCACGGCGCGCATCCCGAGGCTCCGCGCCGGTCGGTAGTCGAGTTCGGTGTCGTTGCCCACATACCAGGCCTCCTCCGGGCGGACCCCGGCCTCGCGCAGGGCCCAGCGGAAGATCCCGGGGTCGGGTTTGGCGCAGCGCAGGGGCCCGGAGCAGGCCACCACGGGAAACGTCCCATAGCCCACGGCCCGCAGCAGCCCGGGCAGCGACGGTGGCCAGTTGGAGATGATGCCGACGGGGCCACGGGCCCGCAGGGCGGCCACCAGTTCCGGCATGCCGGCGACGGGACGGTAGTGGCGGGGATAGTCGGCCAGGTCCGCCGCCACCGCCGCCACCAGGTCGGGCCGGGCCCCGCAGCGGAGCCGGCCGAGGCCGGCGGTTGCCATGGCGCGCCAGAGCCCGTCCTCCCCCGCCGCGCTGGTCGGCGCGTAGATGCCGCTCGTGTAGGCGTGGGCCATCGCGCGAAGCGCCCCCGACCACTCCTGCTCTCCCGGGTGCACCCCGAGGCCGGCCAGGAGGTCGCGCAGCACCTGCGCCGGGTCGTCACCGCGATCCACCAGGGTTCCACCGACGTCGAAAAAGACCACCCCGCACCTCCCAAGCCTCCGGCGGCCCCGGCGCGGCATACCGTGCCCGCGGAGGGATCGCACCGTGATCGAGATGCGCCCCCTGCCCCTGGTCGGGGGCAGCGCCGTCGGCATCACCGTAGACCTACCCCGCACCCGCCTCGTCGTCGCCGCCGTCCCCGCCGGCTACATCATGTGCGGAGCCCTGGACGTCGCCCTGCTCGACCGCCTGCTCGGCAGCCGGCGGATCGTCGCGGGCCGCGCCCTGGGCGTGCGCACCCTGGACGACCTGCTCGTCCGGCCCCTGGAGTCCGTCACGGACGCCGCCCGCGCCGCGGGCCTGCACGAGGGCATGGCGGGGGCGGAGGCCCTGCAGCGCCTGCTGGCGCTGGAGCCGCAGGCGGTCAGCCCAGGTTCCCCTGCCAGCCGCCCGTGACCGCGATCACGGCGCCGTTGATGAACGAACTCTCCCGTCGGCACAGAAAGAGCACGGCATCCACGACGTCCTCGCTGGTCCCCGGCCGCCCCACGGGCGAGGCGCGGTCCTGGCGCAGCACGGCCTCGTCCCGCCGGAGCTCCCGATCGTCGACGATGCCCGGGCAGACCACGTTGAACGTGACCCCGTAGCCGGCCTCCTCCAGGGCGAAGCTGCGCGTGAGCGAGACGACCGCCGCCTTGCCCGCCAGGTGGGGCCCCTCGCGCCGCCCCCCCATGGCCTGCTCCGCGCCGGCGGCGCCGAGGTTGACGACCCGGCCGAACCCCGTGCGCCGCATGTGCGGCAGGGCGGCGATCGTCGCGTGGAACGTGGCGCCCACCGTGCCGGCGATGATCCGCTCGAACTCCGCGGGGCGGTGGGCCCGCAGGCGCTTGTACGCGAATTCGCCCACGTTGTTGATCAGAAGCTCGATCCCGCCGAGGTGCAGGGCGGTCTGCGCCACCAGCTCGCGCACCTGTTCCGGGTCGGCGCAATCGCCCCCGAGGGCCACCGCGCGCACCCCCACATCGCGCGCGGTGGCGGCCGCCTCCTCGGCGGCCTCGCGGTGCTGGCGGTAGTTGAACGCCACGTCCACCCCGAGGCGCGCCAGGGCCAGCCCGATGTGGCGCCCGATCCCGGACGAACTGCCCGTGACCAGCGCCCGGCACCCGCGCAGGGCTCCCTGCGCCGGTCCGATCCCGCTCCCCACTTCCCACCTCCGCATGCCCTCCGCCCCGGGCCGGGCATGCTCCGCCGCGAGGGGGCTGCACCGTGGCCAGGGCCGAGGTCTCCGTCGTCCCCGTTGGGACCCGCGACCCGAGTTACGCCCCTTTCGTGGACGCCGCAGTGGAGGCCTGCGCCGCCGAGGGCCTCCGGCCCGAGGTCGGGGCCCTGTCGACCCTCATCGAAGGGGACGCCGATCGCATTCTGCGTTGCGCGCGCCAGATGCATCGGGCCGTCCTGGACGCCGGCG
>DAHWHV010000134.1 GCA_027335545.1 Clostridia bacterium | reverse complement strand
GTCGAAGCGAGTCTAAGGCAGAAATGTAAAGATCCGATAGGTGGCGAAGCGCTTTGGACCCGGCCGCGGCCCAGGGCATGGGCCGCCGTGGGCGCGCCGGCTCGCGTCGGCAAGGGGCGTCGGCCGGCCGGGAGCGATCCGGCCAGGGGCAGATGCGGGCACGGCGCAGGCGGGCATGGTAGACTCGCGCTTGCCGTCGGGTGCGCGCGAGTCCCGGTCCAAGGTCGTCCGCCAGAGCCGCTGTGCCCCCCCGGCGATGCGTCCCGCCCCCCGTCCGATGCGGTGATCTGGAGGGAGTGTGCCCCGGTGGCCAACGAGACCCACGCGGCCAAGGAGATCACGGCTGCGGAGTTCGACGCGCTGGTCGCGCAGGCGCCCGGCAGCGTTGTGCTGGAGTTTAGCGCCCCTTGGTGACCGGGCTGTCGACGACTGGGTCCAGTCGTGGATAGCGTCGCGGCGTCGATGGGCGAGCAGGTGTCTTTTTACCGGGTGGACACGGACAAGTCCCCCGAGTTGACCGAGCGCTTTGGCATTCAGTCCATCCCGACGCTCCTGCGCTTCGAGGCGGGCAAGCAGGTGGCCCAGGCCATCGGCTTCCAACCGGAGGCCGGGGTGCGGCGGTTCGCTTCAGGGGGCTGACCGCGGCTCGCGGTGGCGGGGGCTGCCCCGCGGTTCCGGGCGCCGCGCTATACTGGCCTCACCCGCGGAGCCCTGGCCGGCGGGTTCGGGCTGCGGCTGCTGGGCGGTTCGGCCCTCAGGCCCGTCCGGGCCCGCTGAAACGAGAGGAAGGCCGGGGAACGCCGTCGAAGCGCGCCCCCTACGGAAGTGGGGGACCGCCATGGGACTGGCCGGACTGGAAGAGCCGCGCGCGGGGCAGGGTGTGCTCTGCGTTCCCGAGGCCCGTTGGTTGCGCTGGAGCGGGGAGATGCTGGAGATCGGGGACGACTCCGGGACGCTGCATCGGGTGCCCGTGCGCCCCGAGGAGTTGACCTGGGTCGGGAGCAGCTTCGCGCGAATCCGGGAGCGTCCCGGGGACGGGCGGCGGCTCGCCGTGGCGGCGCGCTTCGTCGACGGTGCGACCGTGCTGATCGAGCGGCGCGACTCCCGCACGGCCGTCGCGGCCTCGCCGAAGCCGCGTCCCCCGGATGCCGGGTAGGCGGTGATGGTCCGGGTCGGCTCTGGCCGTCACCGCGTCCCCCGCCCGGGCCTGCGGATGTGGTCGCCGGACGCGCGCGCCGGAATACGGTCCCGTGTGGCCTCCGGGTTGGGCTCCGGGCTCCCTGGGCCTTCTGGCGTCGGCCTCCCAGGGTCCCGGCCGCGGAGCGAGGCTCGCCGCGGAGCGAGGCTCACCGCGGAGCGGTGCTCCGCTGCGGGTGAGCGGTGCTCCGCCGCAGGTGAGCAGTGCTCCGCAGCGGGTGAGCAGGGCTCCGCGGCGGTGAGCGGTGCTCCACTGCGGCGGGCCACAGAGCGGGTCACGGGTCAGGGGGGGCGGCGGCATGCCCAGGGCGAGGTCCGAGTTGCCGCGTTGGAGTGCGGAGGAGTTCGAGCGGCGTGTACTGGGGCCGAAGGCCGGGGACGCGGCGGAGGCGCCGCCGATGCCCCCCGTGACGACGCTGGTGCTCTTTGATCGGGGCACCCCCGACGACCAGCGCACGGCGGTCGTCCTGGCGGCGGCCGCGACGGAGCACGGGGACCGCCTGCGGGCCGCGGCCGTCCCCGCCACGGACGCCCTGCCCCGGTTGCAGGCCTGGCAGGATGCGCGTCGCGCCGTGGATTCCTTCAACTTCCAGCGGTGGCCGGCCGTCGGGGTGTTTCGCCGGGGGCGCCTGATCACCACCTTTCACCCCCGTCAGGTCTTCTTCGCCGGCCGCCTCCAGGAGCGTGAGGAGCGGGAGCAGTTGGAAATCTTCTTGACCAAGATGGTGTACTACGACCCGGCCCGGGTGAAGGAGCAGAAGGGTCTCGACATGGAAGCCGAGGCCTAGCGCGTGTCAACCACCCCTGGGACCGGCCCGGCGACCGGCCGCGCTGCGGCTTGGCGTGGCGTGGTCGCGGAGTACCGACCTTTCCTCTCGCTGCCGTCCGGGGCGCCCTCGCTCACCCTGCACGAGGGGAACACCCCGCTGGTGCCCGCGTTGCGGGCGGGGCGGGGGGCCGACCTGTTCTTCAAGATCGAGGGCAGCAACCCCACCGGTTCGTTCAAGGACCGGGGCATGGCCGTGGCCGTCAGCGGCGCCTTGGCGGAGGGTGCGCGCTTCCTGGTCTGCGCCTCCACGGGCAACACCTCGGCCTCCGCCGCCGCCTTCGCGGCCCGCGCGGGGTTGCCCGCGCTGCTGGCCGTGCCCTCCGGGGACGGCGCCGTGGCGCGCGGCAAGTTGGCGCAGGCCCTGGCCTTCGGGGCGAGGCTGGTCCTGGTGCGCGGCAACTTCGACCAGGCGTTGGCGGCCGTGCGCGCCTTGGCGGCCCTGCGTCCCGACGCCGCGCTGGTCAACTCCGTCAACCCCCTCCGCCTGGAGGGACAGAAGACGGGGGCCTTCGAGGTCGTCGAGCAACTCGGGGACGCCCCGGACTGGCTCTGCATCCCGGTGGGCAACGCCGGCAACATCAGCGCCTACTGGCGGGGCTTCTGCGAGTACCGCCAGTCGGGGCGGGCCCGCGGGGTGCCCCGACTGCTGGGTGCCCAAGCGGCGGGCGCCGCTCCCTTGGTGCATGGCGCGCCGGTCGAGGCGCCGGAGACGCTGGCCTCCGCGATCCGGATCGGCCACCCCGCCAGCGCCCACCTGGCCCGTGCCGCCGTGGCCGAGGCCGACGGCCGCTTCCTGGCGGTGGACGATGCGGCCATCCTGCGCGCGTACTGCTTCCTGGCCCAGCAGGAGGGCATCTTCTGTGAACCGGCGTCGGCGGCGTCCCTGGCCGGGTTCTGGGTGGCTCGCGCCTCGGGCCTCATCGCCGAGGGGCAGCGGGTGGTGTGTGTTCTGACCGGAAACGGCCTGAAGGATCCGGAGCGCGCGGTCGCGGTCTCCGGCACCCCCCTGGAGGCGGAGGCGACCGCGGAGGCCCTGATCGGCACCCTGCCCGCGGAACTGCAGGCGTGAGCGGCTTCGGGGCGGGTGGGGCCGGGAGGGGGAGGGGCGCCATGGGGGGGCCGGTGGGGGTCGGCGATTGGGTGGTGGCGAAGGCGCCGGCGACCTCGGCCAACCTGGGTCCCGGCTTCGACGCCCTGGGTGTGGCCCTGGACTGGTGGGAAACCGTCGAGTGCGCCCTGGCGCCGGAGGGGCTGGCCATCGATGTCTCCGGTCCGGGGCGGCAGTGGGTGCCCGTCGACGAGGGGAATCTCGTCGTGCGCGCCGTGCGCGCCGTCGGGGCGGCCGTCGGCTTGCCGCCCGGTTTCGGCCTGCGCCTGCGCCTCTCCCTCACGCTGCCCGTCGGCCGGGGCCTCGGCAGCAGCGCGGCGGCGGTCGCGGCCGGCCTGGTGGCGGCCAACCGCCTCCTGGGGGAGCCGCTCCCCGTGGAGCGCCTGCTGGACCTGGGCACCGCGCTCGAGGGCCACCCGGACAACGTCGCGCCGGCGCTGCTGGGCGGATTCTGTGCCGCCTGTCCCGGGGCGGGGGGCACGCGGACCTTGCGGCTCGACCCCCCGGCGGTGGACGCCGTCCTGGCGATTCCGGACCGCCCCCTGCCCACCGAGCTGGCCCGGCGTGCGCTCCCGGCCCACGTCCCCTTCGCCGACGCCGTGGCCAACGTCCAACGCACGGCGCTGCTCGTCGCCGCGGTGGCCACGGGGCGGGTGGACCTCTTGGCGGAGGCGACGGAGGACCGCCTGCACCAGCCCTATCGCGCCCCCCTGGTCCCGGGGCTGCTGGCCTGTATCGAGGCGGCCCGCGCGGCGGGGGCGTTGGGGGCGTGCCTGAGCGGCGCCGGCCCGTCCGTGCTGGCCTGGGTCCCTCCGGTGGCGGACGCCTCTGGGCCTATGGAGGGCACGGCCGGGGCCGTCGCCGCGGCGATGGCTGCGGCCCTGGAGCGCATGGGGGGCGGCGTCGTGCGCCTCCTGCGGCCCTCCGCCCGCGGCGCCTGGGCCGCGCCGCGCGGGGTGGTGGGGCC
>DAHWHV010000111.1 GCA_027335545.1 Clostridia bacterium | reverse complement strand
CCACACCCCATCCCCTCCCCGGGGGCAGGGGGGCAGGCGCTATGGGGGCCGCGCGACTGGAGATCGTGCCGTTGCAGCCGGAGGAGGCGGCCGCGGCGGCGTTGTTGCTCGCCGGCTATGTGTCCGATGACACCCCGGGCGCTGTGGACATCGAGCGATGCCGCGAGGCCGTTGCCCACCACCTCGGGGCGGGTGGCGATCCCTTCCTGCTGGCGCACCGGGAGGGGGTCTGGGCCGGCTTCGTTCATCTCGGCTGGGGGCGCTCCACGAGCACGGGTCGGCCGGTCCTGCGGGTGCAGGGCCTGTACACGGCTCCGGCGCACTGCCGCCGGGGTGTCGCCGGCGCGTTGCCGGCACACGCCAGCGAACTGGCTTCGCTGCGCGCTGCGGCACGCCTCCAACTCGGCGTGGACGGCGGCAACGTTGCGGCGCGCCGCCTCTACGAGCGGTGCGGCTTCGAACTCCTCAGCGACAAACAGGTGTACATGAAGTTTCTCTGAAGGTGGTGCCGCGTGGACGGGCCGGGATGCGGATCGTCGGGCCCGGGCGGGGGCGCCGATGCGTCCATGCGTGCGGCGGTGCCTCCCGTGGGCGCGGCCAGGCACGTGCCCTTCGGCGGGGCCGGCTCACAGGGACAGCAGTTGCAACGCATATAGGCCCAGAGCGACCGCGAGGGCGACGTACAGGCCGCGCCGTGAGTGAAGCAGAAGCCCGGTGCCGGCGGCGAGTTCGAGCAGGGGCAGAAGCAGCAGGAACCGGCCGATGGAGAGCATCGCCGTCCACGACAAGGCCAGCGAGAGCAGCCCCGCGACCACCAGGAGCGGCCCCGAGCGCCGCGCCACGCCCCAGACGCCGAGCAGCACCGACACGCCAAGCAGCGTCCACAGGCCCACGGCAACCGCGTTCCAAAGCGGAGGGTCGTAAGCCGGCACGACGGCGCCCCCTCTGCTGCACTCGACCCGATGCTAAGTCTTCCTCACCGAGCCTGCCACCCGAGCCTGCCACTGAGCCTGACGGGCCCGAGAGCCCCGGCGAGCCTGCCCTGAGAGCCTGGCGTTGCGGCGGGCGCGTCGGTCCGGGACCGCCTGCCCGCTTCCCGCTACCCCGCGCAACGCCGTGTGGGACCTCCGCGGCACCGCTGGTCCGCGTCTGGACGGGACTGCGCCCCGTGCCGGTCGACGGGCTCCCGCTGTGCGGGGCCTGGCCGGGCGCAGAGGGCCTGTTCGTGTGCGTCGCGCACAGCGGCATCACGCTCGCCCAGTGGCTCGGGCTGCGGCTGGCGCGCCTGCTGGCCGGAGGGGCGGTGCCGGAGTTGGCCCCCTTCGCCCCGCGCCGCCGCTGAGCGGCGGCAGCCGGTCGGCCGCGACCGGTCGAACCATGGCCGTCGCGGCGGCCGGCGGCTTAGGATGCGCTTGGGGGATGCGGGTTTGCCGGGTGTGAGCCGACGCGGCCGGTCCGCTGCCTCACGGACAAACGCATGCGGGCCCAGGCCCGGCAGGAGCAGGCCCAGGCCTTCGGCCAGTTCGGGGCGCGGTGTCGCCGTCGCGGCCGCCGACCGGCCCGATCGTCCGCATCTGTCGGGGGTGATGGCTGGAGCGACCATCCCGTCCCGGTCACAGGGGGGAGGGGGGATGGTGGCGGCGGATCGCCGCGGCCGCCGGGCGCAAGCCGCAACGCTCGTAGAAGGGGAGGAGTTCCGGCTCACAGACGACATCGAGCGCGCAGAGCGCGCCGAGCCGGTTCTCCAGCCGCAGCACTAGGGCGCGGCCGATGCCCCGCCGGCGGTGGCTCGGCAGGACCTCCAACAGCGTGATGTGGGCGCACAGGACGCCGTCGCTGAGCGCGGTGGCGAAGCCGACCACGGCATGCGTCCCCGAGTCGACGGCCAAGGCGATCACGGCGCTGCGGCGCAGGACCAGCAGGTGCTCCTCCGGCGACACGGGGCGTCGCCAGTCGGCGAAGAACCCCCGCAGCTGGTGCGGGGCGAGGCCTTCAGCCGAGTCCCGGAACACGATCCCCGTGAGGTCGCCGGGCCTCACAGGCTCCACGGCCAGATCTGATTCCAGGCCCGCAGCCAGTCCGCGCCCCGACTCACCACCTGCAAAGGCGTCGCGACCTCGACGCCCGGCCGGCCGCGGAAACGCTCACTGCCCTCGACGGTGGAGAGCTCGATGCGGATGGTGGTCGGGCCCCTCGGCGGCGTTTCAGACGTACCACTGGGCCTGCGCCGCGAAGAGTTGGGCATACTCGCCCCCCAGGCGGAGCAACTCCTCGTGCCTGCCGTCCTCGACCAATCGGCCGTCGCGCAGCACCAGGATGCGGTCGGCCAGGGCGGCAAAGCCGATGCGGTGCGAGATCATGATGGCGGTCACGGCAGAGGGGCGGAGCACCGCTCTGCGGAGCACCGCTCTGCGGAGCACCGCTCTGCGGAGCACCGCTCGCCGGAGGCGAGCTTCGCTCCGCGGCCGGAGGCGAGCTTCGCTCCGCTGTTGGTCCGCGCGGGGCGCGGCGGAGGGTTGGTCCGCGCGGGGCGCGGCGGAGGGTTGGTCCGCGCGGGGCGCGCGGCCTTCACCTCCGCGGCGGCCTTCACCTCCGCGGCGGCCTTCACCTCCGCGGCGGCCTTCACCTCCGCGGCGGCCACCTCCGCTTCCCCCTGGCCCCCGCTCGCCTCTGGCCTGCTCGGAGAAGCGGCGGTATACCTCCGCCTCTGCTTTGGCGTCCAGGGCGGCGGTGGGCTCGTCGAGGACCAGCAGGTTCCCCCGCCGCATCAGGCCACGGGAGGTGGCCAGCCGCTGCCACTGGCCGACGGAGAGGTCGCGCCCACCGAAGGTCGGGCCCAGCACCGTCTCGTACCGCTCGGGCAACTCCCGCACGAACTCGGCCGCCCCGCCGGCTGCGGCGGCGCGCGAGACCGCCGCGACATCGCCGACCTGCGCTACGCCGCCGAAGCCGATGTTCTCCCGGACGGTGAGGTGGTAGCGCGTGAAGTCCTGGAAGACGGCCCCCGTCCGTTGCCAGAGCGACGCCGGATCGACCGCACGCAGATCGCGTCCACCGACGGTGATGCTGCCCTCCGTCGGCGCGTACAGTCCGAGGAGGAGGTGCACCAGCGTGGTCTTGCCGGCGCCGTTCTCCCCGACCAGCGCCACCCTCTCCCCGGGGGCCAGCGTGAAGGACACGCCGCGCAGGGCGGGGCCCGCCGCCCCGGGATAGGTGAAGCCCAGGTCGCGCACCTCGATGGCCTGTGCGCCTGCGGGCAGCAGCCCCTCGGGCCGGGGGGCTTCGGGTTCGTCCAGGAAGGCGGTGAGGTCGCCGACCGCCCGCAGGTACCAACCCCAGACCTCCGCGAAGCGGCCCGCGAGGTTCTCCCATTGCCCCTGCAGGCTCATCAGGGCATACAGGGCCGCCACCGCGGCCCCCACCGTCAGCTGACCGGCGCGGGCCCGCAGGACCACCAGGACCAGGGCCAGGCCGAAGGCCAGCAGGGGGATCAGCCCCGCCAATGCCTCGCGCAGGCGTCCGCGGTTGTTCTGCCGTTCGACCTGTCGGCGCAGTGACGTGGCATGCCCCTGCCAGCGTCCGAGGAGGTACGGCCCGAGACCGAACAGGCGCACCTCCTTGGCGGCCTCACGCCCCGTGAGGAGCTCGCGCATGTACTGCAG
The DNA here is from genome assembly GCA_027335545.1 of Clostridia bacterium. The sequence goes on along the minus strand of DAHWHV010000111.1, from coordinate 3,003 downwards.
CAGGCGCGTCTCCGGGGTCATGGCACGCTGCAGCGCGTACCACTGCACACCCGTCTGCCACGGGACGACCATGGTCAGCAGGCCCGCCGCCAGCACCAGCAGCGGGGCCGCAGCATCCCCGCGGCCGGCCACCCAGGCCAGGCCCGCCAGGGCCAGCAGGCCCTGCAGCATGGCCACCGAGCGCCAGAAGAGGTCGTGCAACTGGTTGCCGGCGAAATCACCGGCGGCCCGGTCCAGGGAGTCGTGGAAGCCCGGGATCTCGAAGCGCTGCAGCGGGACCCGCGTCACCCTGCGCAGGACATGGGTGAGCACGTGGCGCTGCTGGGCGTGCGGAACGTGGACCTCGAACCAACCGCCGGCCAGGCTGAGGGCGCTGCCCGCCAGGCGGATGCCCACGATCAGCAGCACCCAGGGGACCAGCCTGGGGAAGGCGCCGGTCCCGTGCGCCCCGGCGAGGGCGTCGACGAGGCGCCCGGTCGCCCACGGCAGGGCCGGGGCGGTCGCGGCCAGCAGGACGGTCCGCAGCAAGAGCGCGGCGGCGGCCAGGGGCACCGCGCGCCAGGCCTCCCACACCAGGCGCAGCAGGCGATAGACCTTGGCCGTGGCTCGATTCCGGGATGCGTCACCCAGCGCGCCCACCCCCCGTGCCAGTCGCGGCACCCTCGTCTGCCGGGCCCGTCGTTCCGCAGAGGCGCGAATCGCACCGAACCGGCTGTGGCGACCGCACGCCGGGTGGGCACACCGCTGACCTCCGCCAGCCGCGCGGGACAGCCCCGGCGCGGCACCTCCGCGCGGTTCGGGTGCCGGCGCGCGACCCACCCCACCACCCGGCGGCCGCCCGCGGCCCTGCTCAGGCCCCTTCTGCCGGCTCACCCCCCGGCTGTGGCTCGTACCACTGTCGCTGGGTCGTGAACAGCTCTGCGTAGTCGCCGGCGGCGGCGACCAACTCGGCGTGGCTCCCGGACTCCACCAGCCGCCCCTGCCGCAGTACCAGGATGCGGTCGGCGAGGCGGGCGGTGCCGATGCGGTGCGAGATGAGGAACGTGGTGCGACCGACCGCCAGGGCACGGAACTGCTCGAACACGGCCAGCTCGGCGCGGGGGTCGAGGGAGGCGGTGGGCTCGTCCAGGATCAGCACCTGCGCGTCGCGCATCAGGCTCCGCGCCAACGCGACTTTCTGCCACTGCCCACCGGAGAGGTCCACCCCCCCGAAGGCCGGGCTGAGCACGGTGTCGTATCCTCGCTCCAGGCCGGCGGCGATCGCCTCGACCCCGGCGCGCGTAGCGGCCCGCTCGATCCGCCGCTCCCACGCGTCCCGGGGGTCTGTCGGACCCGCGGGGGAGGGTTGCGCCAGCGCGGAGCGCGTGGCCTTCCCCTTCGCGTCGGCGCCCGCCCCGGGCTCTCCCGCCAGCGGCCCCACGTCTCCGATCCCGATGCTCTCGCGGAGTGTGAGGCGGAAGTGCGCGAAGTCCTGGAAGATGGCGCTGCAGTGCCGGCGCACGTCGGCCGCGTCCATGTGCTCCAGGGGAAGGCCATCGAAGAGGATGCGCCCCCGCTCCGGCCGGTAGAGACCGAGCAGGAGCTTGACCAGCGTCGTCTTGCCGGCGCCGTTCTCCCCGACCAGAGAGATGGTCTCGCCCGCCCGGACGGAGAAGGAGAGCTCGCGCAGCGTCCAGTCCCCGTCCGGCCGGTAACGGAACCAGACGTCCTCGCCGCGGATGCCATCGCGTAGGGGGGAGGGGAAGCGGGCACGCCCCATGGTACCGCCCGGCTTCCGTCGGGCCGCGCGCTCGTCGCCGCCCGGGGCCCTGCCCCCCGTCTCCCCGTTCGCCGCCATCTCGCCGCCCGGGCCGGACGCCGGGTCCGGACGGTCGAGAAAGGCGAAGACGTCGTCGGCCGAGAGCGCCCGCAGGTAGGCCCCCCGCAGCCCGACCAGGAGGCCGTCGACGGCGCCCTGCAACTCGGTCGCCGCCTGGGCCAGCATCACGTAGGCCCCGAGGCTGAGCGTGCCGCCGGCCACGTGGTAGGCCAGCAGCAGAGTGGCCGCCGCGAGTGCGGCGATCAGGACGCCCTCGCTGGTCAGCGACACGCGGGCCTCCGCCGCCGCCTGGCGCAGCCGCCCGTGGTGCAGGGCCTGCTGCTGTTCGTCCCAGCGCCGCAGGAGGTGTTCCCCCAGTCCGAAGAGCCGCACCTCCTTGGCGGCTTCCCGGTTATGCAGCAGGCGCTGGAAGTAGCTGCGCCGCCGTTCGACGGGCGTCTCATCGAGCTTCCAGCCGAACTGGTGCGCGGTGCGCACCAGCTTCAGCGTGAGCACGGGTAGCGCGGCGAGCAGCAGGAGCGGGCCCAGCCACCAGGCGGCGGTGGCCAGCGTGGCGGCGAGGGCGACGGCCGTGACCAGTCCCTGCACCGGCTCCAGGGCGGCCGTGTAGAAGGTGGCGAGCTCCATGTCGGTCGCCCGGGCGGCCCGCTGCAGGCGGTCGTGCGCCTCCTCTGCCTCGAAGAAGGCCAGATCGAGGGCGGCGGCCTTCTCCAGGATGCGCCGCTGGAACGATTGCGTGGTCCGGTCGGTGAGGTGCTCACCCAGGGCGGCCACGGCCTGGCCCAGCGCGTGACTGGCCGCCATCAGCGCCACCAGCAGGGCCAGGGCGCCGACGGGCGCGGGGCCGGCGCCGCGGACCGCCGCGGCGATGCCGTTCACCAGCCGCCCCAGGACCCACAGGCGGGCCGCGGGCAGGACCCCCTGCAGGCAGACGGCGGCGGTGAGGGCGGCGGCGACGGGCCATTCCGCGACCCAGAGCGCCGCCAGGAAGCGGAGCGCGCTGCGCAGCGGGCGGCCGTTGCGGGCCGGCGCGGCGGTGCGGAGGGTCGCCGTGGCCACGGGTATCCCCCTTACACCGCTGAAGACGGAGCCGCGGGGCCCACCGTGACGCCGTGGCACCGCTGCCGACGTGCCGGACAGGCGGGGTAGCGCCTGGGCGCGGGGGCGCCGCTGCGGCACACCTC
>DAHWHV010000094.1 GCA_027335545.1 Clostridia bacterium | reverse complement strand
CCCTTGCCCTTCGCCGACGGCGGTTGGGTGGTGACTGCCCTTGCTAACGCCGCGATCCACCGGGGCCGGATGCGCTTGCCGACGGAGACGCGCTGGCACCTGGCGGCGATGCCCTACGGCCTGGCGGCGGCGGTGGTCGGGTGCGGCGCCGCCGTGTGGTTTGGCCTGGCGCGCTGAGTCCGGGCAGGCCCTGGTCCTCGGGGTCCTCTTCCTCGGGCTCGTCCTGATTCTGCTGCTGGTGGTCCCCGGGCTGGCCATCGGCTACGCCGAGCACGCCGGGGTCCAGTCCGCCGCGGATGCCGCCGCCCTGGCCTGCGCCTCACGCGCCACGACCACCGCGTATGTGGACGCGCGGGGCGAGGTCTACCGGGAGACCGTGGCGGTGAACCCGACGGCCGGGCCCGAGGCCGCCGCCACGGCCTGGGGCAACAACCTCGCCTACTGGCCGCTGCGCACGGTCTCCTTCGCCGCCCTCCCCGCTGGCGCGCACTGCACGGTGCGGGTGGAGGTCCGCTCCACCGTCCCGATCCTGCGGCTTCTCCAACGGGGCCCGTTCGAGTTTGGGACGACGGCGCAGGCCAAGGCGTACCTCACGCCACCTTGAGTCACGAGGGGGGAGTCCCGTGGACAGGCTGCCGGGCATCCTCGCGGCGGCGCTGCTCGCCGTGGCCTGCTACACCGACCTGCGCTGTCGCCTGATCCGCAACTGGGCGGTGGGGGGCGCCGCCGCTGGCGGGTTGCTCCTGGGCGTGTCGCTGCACGGACTCCCGGGGCTGCGGACCGGGGCGGAGGGGATCGCCGCCGGGGCCGCCTGGTGGGTCGCGGTCCGCTACGCCGGGCTCGGTGCGGGGGATGCGAAGCTGGCCATGGCCATCGGGGCGATCCTCGGGCCGGCGGCGGCGTTCGCGGGGCCAGCCGCGGGCCATATGCTCTGCGCCCTGGGCTTGGTCCCCTGGATCGCCTGGCGCCGGGGGCGCCGGTTGCCGTGGCGGCAGGTGGCGCTGCCGATGGCTCCCTGGATCGCGGCGGGGACCGTGCTGGTCACGCTGGCCCGGTTGGCCTGACGCGGGGCGGGTGGCCCGGCGGCTCAAGGGCACATGGCGGGACGCCGATGCAAGGGGGAGCCCGGCCGTCCAGGGAGGGGCAGCCGGAGCACGTGCATGGTCCGATCAGGGGTGGGCTCGCCCAGGGGCGGGCACCGCCCCTGCTACACCCTGCCCGCTGGCAGGGCTCGGCAGGGGGCGGAGGCGGTGGTCGCCAACAGGGGTTGGCGAGCCGCGGGAAGGCGGTGGGGACGATGTGGAGCAGGACGATGGTCGCCCGAACTCTGGTGGCGGGCGTGGCCGCCGCCGGCGTGCTCGCTGGGGGCGCGGGGGTGGCGGGGGCAAGTGCCGCCATGCCGACGTGTACTGTGACGGCCGTGCAGCTGGTCGGCAGTAAGGTTGCTGGCGGCGCTGTCGATATCGGCCTGGTCGGCGGCTTCAGTGGCTGCATGGGCGGCTATGCGGTGATCGGGACCACCCCGCAGTCCTTGGGGTATCCTTCGGCGACCATGAACAACTACGCCGAGCTTGCGGCGGTGCTGAAGCACTGGAGCCGCCTCGACGGCGTGCCCGCCGTTTCGGAGTGGGTGAACCTCTCGCCCACGGTGGTGGCCGGGATGAAGGCGGCAGGGGTCAATCCGACGATGTTCATGCAGTGGGTCAATGAGTATGACGGGGCGGGCACTGTCTATCATCCCGCGATGCCGCCGACGTGGCCCCCCTTCCTTCCCAAGGCCTTGGTCAGCGATCCTGCAACCATCGTGGGCGGCACGGCGGACCAAGCGGTGGTGGCGCCCAAGGCGACCCCGCCCCCGCAGGCGGCCCCGCAGCAGCCCGTCACCCCGACGCAGGCCCCGGCACCGAAACCGGCGGCGGGGACCGCGGCGACGCGGAGCCCGGCGGCCGGAACGGCGAGCCGGTCAACCTCGGCCAGCAGCGCAACCGCGACTGCGAAGCCGGCCAGCGGCGCCTCGGGGACGAAGCCGGTCAAGCCGGTTGCCAAGCCCGCCCTGCGGCCTGTGGTGCCGCCGACGGAGGTGGCGGCGGGGCGGACGACCGTTCCCTGTGTGGTGGCGCCCACATGCCGCCAGGCGGTGGTTGCCCACGACCGCTGGCTCCGCCTGCCCTGGTACCGCAGGGCCGCGCTGCAACTCTGGTGGCACCGCTGGTGGGAGGTCGGCGGGCTGGCGATCCTTGCGGCAGCAGCCCTCGCCGCTCGCGCGGCCATCATCGGCCGGCGCAACCTGGCGTGGTATGGCAATGTGCGCGGTCCCCGCTGAGGTGGGGGCGCGGGCGGGGCAGCCGCCGACTGGGGGGGCACGGCGGCTTTTCCTTGCCGGGGGCCCGCAGGGGCGCTGCCCCCGCCGCCGAACCCCCCCCTCCGGCCGAGTCGGGAGGTGTCGCGTTGGACCCTGAACTCCGCTCCTTCCTGGAAGCCATGGAACTGCGTACGAACGCCAAAATGGAAGCCTTGGAGCTGCGACTGACGAACAAGATCGACGCCGTGGATGCGAAGGCGGAGGAGGCTCGCAATGAGGCGGCCGCCACGCGGGCGGCGCTGGAAGCCAAGATCGACGCGGTGGCTACCGAGAACCGTGCCCTGCACGAGCACACCTGGGAGAAGATCAAGGCCATGGGCGAAGGCCTCTCCACGGACCAGCGCGAGGAAACCCGCCG
>DAHWHV010000079.1 GCA_027335545.1 Clostridia bacterium | reverse complement strand
CCGGCGGCGGGCCGCCAGGCTGCTGGCCTGCCTCGCCGCCCTGCCGCTGCTCGGGGGGTGTTGGGACCGCGTCGAGTTGGAGCAGTTGGCCTTCGTCACCGTGCTGGGGATCGATGCGGCGCCGCAGCCGCACGAGCTACTGGTGACCTTCAAGATCGCCCGCCCCGCCGGTTTCGCCGGCGCCACGGCCGGAGCCGCCGGCGGGGGCGGCGGTGGGGGCGGTGGGGGGAGCGGGCAGACGACCGTGACCGCCACCGTGGAGGCGCCCAACGTCCTCTCGGCCGAGACGGTGGCCTCGACCTTCATCGGCCGGCGCCTGACCCTGGTCCAGAACTCCGCGATCCTGATCGGCCTACCCCTGGCCAAGAAGGGCATTTCGCCCTACCTGGATGAGATGGCCCGCTCGCGGGAGAGCCGGCGCACCCAGCTGATGCTCGTCTGCTCCCCCTCGGCGCAGGCCGTGATCGATCAGGCCCGGCCGCCGCTGGACACCAACCCCGTGGCCTTCCTCGACGACATCCGCCGCCTGCGCCAGACCGAGGGCTGGATCCCCCACCTCAGCCTGCAGTACTTCTTCGGGGCGCTGCAGGGGACGACGGCCGACCCCGTCGCCGGGTACAACGCCCTGCAGCCGCAGGCCGCCGGGAAGGGGACCCCCAAGGAGCCCCCCCCCCCAGGCGGGGCGCCGATCGGCGCGACGGGCAGCACCCTGCCCCGCACGGGCCAGAGCACCGCGGACGTCTTCGGGGCGGTGGCCTTCCGCCGCTCCCGGGCCGTGGGGGTGCTGACCGGGCAGCAGACGGTGGTCCTGAACATGCTGCAGGGGAACTTCCGGCGGTCGGTCCTGACCATCCCGGACCCCTTCGACCCGCGCCAGTACGACAACCTGATCGTCACGACCAACCACGGCCCCAGCGTGCGCATCGACACCCGCGGGCGCATCCCGTCCATCCGCGTCCAGGTTCCCCTGGAGGCGGCCGTCGAGTCGATCGGCAGTTCCGTCGACTACGCCCTGAACGCGCCCTCCACGGCCCGCCTGCAGGCCGCCGCCGACGGCGTGCTGCGGCGCCAAGCCCAGGCCCTCGTCGCGGAGGCGCAGCACACCTGGCGCGCAGACATCTTCGGCTTCGGCAACACGGCCCGGCGCAACTTCGCCACGGACCGGGCCCTGAAGGCTTACCACTGGCTGGAGGTCTTCCCCCAGGCCCGCGTGCGCATCCGCTTCAACGTGCAGGTGGTCGAGCTGGGGCCGCAACTGGCGCCGCCCGTCCCGGGGAAGCCGTGAGGCCGGGGCGCGCCCGCCCGGCCCGCGGCGCCCCGCGAAGGGGGAGCGACCCTGCTCAACGCGCTGGTCTCGGTCTTCTGGCTGGTGCCCCTGGTCGTGCCCTTCCAACTGGGCCGCTGGTGCCTGCGCCATCGCCGCGTCCCGGCGGGACTGGCCATCTGGCTGCTGTGCGCCCTCGCCTTGGCCAGCCTGGTCAGTGGCGTGCTCGTGCAATGGCGCTGAG
>DAHWHV010000063.1 GCA_027335545.1 Clostridia bacterium | reverse complement strand
CCGCCACCCACGCCAGCAGCACCGCCCGGGCGGTCTGGTGCTGGCGAAGGAGGGCCCCCTGGACCCGGTCGTGTTCGGCCCGATCGCGAAACGTGCTGTTGATTGGCGGATGGGTGGCCCGATACCACTCCTGGCGCTCGGCCCCGGGACTTTGGCGGCGGCGGCTCATGACGCGCCCGCCGGGGCCGGCGCGTCGGGCGCGGCCGGCGGGCCGCCCCAGGTCCCCGCCCGCTTTTTGTCCTTGAGCCGGTACGATTCCCCCGGATATTCAGGATCGGGGCATGAGGGAGCAGGCGGTCGAGGATCGCCGTCGCCAACACGGGATCCCCGAACCCCTCCCCCCCTTCGCTGAACCCCTTGTTGGACGTGAGGGCTAGACTGCCGGTTTCGTACCGCGCACTGACCACCCGGAAGAACCGGTTGGCCTCCAAGCGGTCGAGCGCCAGGTAGCCCACTTCATCGATACACAGCAGCTGGGGCCGGGTGTACAGGGCGAGCCGCGCGGGGAAGCGATTCTCGTGCCAAGCCTTGCGCAGGTCCGCCACCAGATCCTGAATCGTCACGAAGTACACGGAGGACCGGGCGTGGATGGCCGCGAGCGCCAAGGCTACGATGAGGGGGGTTTGCCCACCCCCGGCGGCCCCAGCGCCACGACGTTGGCGGCCGCGTCGACCCACTGGCGCGTCGCCAGCTCCCGCACCGGCCGTTCATCGAGGCGGGGTTGAAACGCGAAGTCGAAGGGGTCCAGGGTCTTGTGAAACGGCAAGTGCGCCATTGGGGTCCGGGACGGAATGTAGCGCTGTTGGCGAGCATCGGCCTCGGCCTGCAGCAGGGCCGTCAGATCGGCGGGGTAGGGTTGCTGCGTGGCCGCCGCCTGGTCGGCCCGGCTCGCGGCCAGGCGCCCCCCCTCACGGAGGTCCAGGCGGGCACCGAGATCCTCCCGCACCAGCGCGCTCATTCCACCACCGCCGCGTCGGGGGCGAGGGACCGCCGCTCCACCTGGGGCCCCGTCAGTCGGAGGCGCCCGGATCGCGCCGGCCCCGCCGTCGGCCCCGGGCCCGGGGTGACGGCGGGGAGATCCCCGGTCACCGCCTCGTGCGGAAACGCGGGCGGGCGGTGGTCCACCAGCACCGTCTCGCCCCGGAGGACCCGCAGCCCGCCGACGCGGGTGCGCTGCACGGTGACCATTTGACCCACATACTCGGGCGGGACGCGCCAGGCATGCCCGTCGGCGCGGACGTGCCCATCGAGCGGGACCCGCCGCGGGCGGAGTTCGCCGAACGCGAACGCGGGGTCCGTCCGCCACGGGGTGAGCGCGGCTACGTCCGCCGCCCGGCGCGCCGTGGGGGTGGTCCCGGTGGTCTGGTGCCGGCGGGCCTCGGCGACGGTGCCCACCCAGTGCGCGGCCTGGCGATTCCGGTCCGCGAGATCTTCCACGGCCCGCAGCCGTGGCCAGAAGTGGCCCCGCCCGTACCGAATCGGGCGCTCGATTTGGCCCTTGGTCTGGGCGCGGTACGCTTCGGCGGCTTTCGGCTCAAACCCGTGAAACCGGGCGCAGTCCCGATACCGGGGATGCCCGGGGACCGGACCGCCCCGCGGAGGGTGCACCACCATGGGGCTCATGTTGTCGGACAGCAGTTCCGCCGGCACCCCGCCGAAGGCGGCGAAGGCATGCTCGAGGCACGCCAGCAACGTGTCTGGGGTCGTGTGCCGGACGAACTCCAGATACAAACAGCGCGAGTAGCTCAGCGTGTAGGCCAACCGCCAGAGCTTCTGCCCCGTGCCATCCGGCGCCTCGGTCTGGCCAAACGCCGCCCCGGCGCACGGGGCCTGGCGTCCGGGTGGCGTCTCGTAGCGCACGACCGGCACCGGCGCGGCGTGCGGCCGCAGCGGCGCTACGAAGTCCTTCAGGGTGGTCCGGCCCCCGGGGTACCCTTGGGCCCGTACCTCGTCCAGCAGGACGGTGGTATTCCAACAGCCCTCCTGGGTGCGCTGGCGAATATACTCTTCGTAGCGCGCGAGGAGATGGAGCCGGCGGGCGGGCGCCGACGGCTCGGCGGGGCGCGGGGCGGCGGCGACGACGATGTCACGAATCGTCTGCCGGTCATGCCCCGTCTCCCGGCT
>DAHWHV010000062.1 GCA_027335545.1 Clostridia bacterium | reverse complement strand
CTGCTGGGTGATGGTGCTGCCGCCCTGCAAGGGGGCACCGGTCAGGTCCATGAAGGCGGCCCGCAGAATACCCCGCAGGCTGATCCCGTGATCCTGGTAGAAGTAGCGGTCCTCCACCGCGATGAAGGCATGCTGCACCAGCGGGGGGATCGCGCCGATGGGCACGGGCGCGCGCACCGCCGGCCCCGGCACCGCCGCGACGGCCCTGCCGTGCAGGTCGTAGATCACGGAGGTCTGGGGTGTGGCGGTGGTGGGGTTGCCCAACGGTGGCAGGGTGACCAGCGCCGAGGCGACCACCGTGCCGCCGCCGACGCACGCGGCCAGCGCGAGCACGACACCGCCCCTCAACAACCAGCGACCGGCGGTGACACGGCGCGCCGCCCGGCGGCGACGGCGTACGTGCGCGGGAGGAGCGGCGGCATCCGTACCGGGGACCACCGGGGGCCTGGCGGGGGCGTCCCCCCCTGGCGCGCGTGACCCGCGCCTGCTGCGGCCGAACACTGCGCATTCCCCCTCCGAAAGCGGGTACGACGAAATCCTGCCGGGTGTGCCGAGAAGCGGCGGCCCCGCCCTGCCGGGGCGGGCACTCACCAGCGGCAGACCGCCGCAAGCCGGGGCGACCGCCGACGCGGCGCGGCGGCACGGCCGACCCGGGCCTAGCCCAGCGCCCACATTACAACTTCCTGAGGGGTTCTTCCGTCGGCGGGGTGCGGGAATGCGTGGGCGTCCTGGTCTGCGTAGCCGCGACGACCAGGACCGCCCGAACGGAGGGCGCGCTTACCGCACGGCGGGGTGGGGGCGCTCCGCGGCGTGGCGGCGGGAGTGGCAGCGCAGGCGCCGTCCGCCGGGGCGGGCTCGGCGCGGACTCAGGCCAGCAATCCCCAGCGCCGGACGTCCACGGCGTGGCGCGGCGGCTGTCCGGCGTGCCAGCGCAGGAGGTCGCCGGCGACCTCCCGGCCCATCGCCGCGTAAAGGTCCAGGCTGAAGCCGGCGGCATGGGGGGTCAGCAACACCCCGGGCAGCCCGACCAGCGGGCTGTCGAGCACGGTCCACCCCGCGGAGGTGAGCCGGTCCAGCGCATCCACTGGCAGAAGCGACACCCCTGGCCGCGGGGCGATCAGGTTGACCACCGTCGGCGACGGCAAAGCGGCCCCCCGCTGCGGCCCTTGGACCCCGGGACCGATGGAGGCCCCGCCGCGTCGCGTGCAGAGCCTCAATAGCCCCGGGGGCGTTGGGCCACCCAGACATGGCCACCATCGAGGCGAACCTCATAGGTCGGTAACGGCTCCTCGGCAGGGGGGGTGACGACCCGGCCGCTCCGCACATCGAACGTGCAGCCATGCTCCGGGCAGGTCAGATGGTAGCCGGCGAGGCGCCCCTTGGTCAGGTCGGCCGCCTCATCGTGCGTGCACTCCGCCTCGCAGGCGTAGACCTTCCCCCGCACCATGCAGAGCAAAATTGGATGGCCCATGACGTGCACACCCAGGACCCGCTCCTCGAGCACATCCCCCTCGTCGGCGACGACCACGAAGCCCGCCGGCACCCGCGCGACACCCCCACACTCCACCGTCTCGGCCGCCGGGACGGCCCTGCGGGAAGACTCCGGTCCCACCTAGACATTCCCGGCAGCCGACCTGCGGGCGTTCGTGATCCTGTGGGAAATCCCTGCTTCCTCATTCTCTCCCGTTCGCGCCCGTTCTCACCCGTTCTCGCCCAGCCGGGTGCTCCCGGCCGGGCCCGGCCACATCGCCCGGCGCGGCCGGGGGCATGCTGGGCGGGGCACGGGCGCCGCCTCCACGACCCGCCTGCCGCGCCGCCTCGGCCCCGGGGGAGAGGGGACCATCCATGCCGGGTGTCGAGGTCTACTGCACGATCCGCAACTGCCACTACTGGGCCGAGGGCGAGCAGTGCCACGCGGCCAAGATCCTGATCACCACCGACGAGATCGGCCGCATCTACCCTGAGGCCGCGGACGCCGGGGCGGCCCACGACCTCACGCGCCAACACGGCCCGACGGAGGCCCGCACCTGCATGGAGACCTGCTGCAAGACCTTCACCCCGCGCGGCCAAGGGCGCCCCGCCGGCACGCCCGACAAACGCGGGGCCGCCGACCCGGCCGCGCGGTCGTGATGGGCGGGGCCCTCAGACGTGCGCGCGCAACCAGGCCAAGCCTTGGCGGTACCCGGCCTCCGCCTCGGCGCGCGGTCCCTCGTACTCCACCGTCCAGGGCCCGCTGTACCCGGCCGCACGCAGTTCACGCAGGGCGCACTCCAGGTCGATCTCCCCGTCCCCGAGCCCGGTCCCCCGGTACTGCTCACGCGCTCCGGTGCCGTCCTTGAAATGGACGTGGCGCGTGTATGGCGCGATGACCCGGTAGAACCGATTGACCGTCGCCAAGTCATGACCGGCCCAGCGGTAGTTCATCGTGTCCAGATTGGCTCCCACGCAGGCAGAGGCCACTTGCTCGAAGATGTCCCGCTGCAGGTCGGCATCGTTCGTCACGAGGCCGTGGTTGTCCAGGGCCAGCGTGTAGCCTTCGGATTCCAGGAAGGGCTTCATCGCCAGCAGTCCGGCGCAGATGCGTTCGCGCCAGCGCTCCCTGGGGACGCCCTCCTTCGCCCACCCCCCGTCGATGCGAATGGTGCGCGTGCCGGCCAGTTCCGCCAACCGGCACACGCGGCGGAGCCGTTCCACCTGCCGCGTCAGGCCGGCCTCGTCCGGTTGCAAGAAGTCGTTCCCCGCCGAGAGGGCGGAGAGGTGCATCCCCTGGGCGGCGAGCAGGTCGCGCACCCGGACGGCCCGGGCCTCCGGGTCGTCTCCGGCCTCCTTCTCCTGCCACACCTCACCGATGGGAAGCTCGGCACACTGAAAACCCGCCTGGCCGGCGAAGGCCGCGAACCGCTCAAGGGTGTGGCCGGGAAAGTTGTAGTAGATGAGCCCGAACTCGGACATGGAACGCGCCTCCTCTTTCCCCGTTGCCCCAACCGGCGCGTATGGGCTGCGGTCACCCCACCGTCGTGCGCGGCGCCATCACCGGTCGCTGGAACAACTCCTCGATGCGCACCGGCCGCCCCACCTTCTGGGACTGGTAGCAGGCACTGATCACCTTGAGCGCCTCCAGCCCCGCATCATCGGGGATCGGCGGGGCCTCGCCGCGCAACAGTGCCCGGGCGTAGTCCTCCACCAGCAGGGTCCGCGCGGGGCGCGTCTGCGGCGCCGCGACCTCCCCCCACCGTCCCGCGTCCACCCCGCAGCCACCCCGTTGCGAGAACAGCCAGAGGCGCTCCCCGTCCAGAACCACCTGCCCGTCCGTCCCCACGAAGCGGTGGCCGCCAGCCCCCATCGGCCCGGCGCCGCCGGGGATCGCCGACCCCGCCTCGATCAGGCCGACCGCGCCGCCGCGATACCGGATCACCGCCGTCAGGTAGTCCTCGACCTCCACGGGGGTGGCGAAGGTGCCATACTCGGCGTGGGCCCGCTCCGCCTCCAGGCCGGTGCTCCACCGCACGGCATCGATGTCATGGACGCAGTTCATCATCAGCACCCCGCCCCCGGACTGGAGCAGGCGTTGGCGCCAGTCGCTGCGGCTGCGCCCCGAGTACCCTCCCTCCCAGTACCCATCCGGCTTCCTGGCGAGGTAAACGATCCGTACGGCCTGCAACTCCCCGAGCAGGCCGTCGGCGACGATGGCCCGCACCTGTCGCCAGGCCTCGGTGTAGCGATAGATGAACGGCACGCTCAGGGAGACCGAGCAGGTGCGCACCGCGCGCAGCGTGCGCTCGGCATCCTCGGCCGAGGTCCCCGTCGGCTTTTCCAGGAGCACGTGCTTGCCCGCGCGTGCCGCGGCCTGGGCCATGAGCGAGTGCAGAAAGTGCGGCACAGCGACGTAGACCGCGTCCACATCGTCGCGGCCGGCCAACTCGTCGGGCGAATCCACCGCCTCCGCCCCGTGGCGCCCCGCCAATTCGCGCGCCAACTCGGCGTTGGCGTCCGTTACGGCGACCAGACGCGCCCCCTCGGCCTCGGCCACGGCCTTGGCCGTCTGGACGGCGATTTCTCCGGCCCCGATGAACCCGAAGCGGATCTCGTCCCCCATGCCGCGATCCCCCCGCGCAGGAGTATGAGCCATCGGCGCCCCGCCCACACCCGGGGACGCGCAGGTGGCCACCGGCCCGCGGGCCGCTGCTTCCACCCCCGGGCGGCCCATCCCTGCCGGAACGGGGGGGCCCGGGAGGGGCCCCGCC
>DAHWHV010000049.1 GCA_027335545.1 Clostridia bacterium | reverse complement strand
TGCGGCGCCCCCCGCGCGGGGGGCGCCGCACGGCTCAGGCCGGCGAGCATCGGCGGGCACCGGCAGCCCGGTAGAGGCGCCAGGGTGGCCTGCCATCTGGTAAAGCCCGCAGTACCCGCCTCTCATCGGCCAGGGCTTCGCGAGCCGTCGCTCGCCCCGTGGCGTGCGTCGCACTCTGGAGGGCCATCCCCACCGGGTGCGGCTCTTCTGGAGGGACAGCACGGGGACTCCGGGCCGCTATGCCGCGCCACTCAGGCGAGGAGCCACGGCACGACAGATCGTCACTTCAACCTCTCATTCGCAAAGGGGCGGCCGGTCGCCTGGGTGCCCAGGGACCGGTCCGTCGCCACCATCTCACCCGTTTTCGCGCCGCGGGGTCCTTCGCCCCCGTGCCGGGCGCAACGGGGCAGGGCTCGGCACGGGGGGGGGCGGGCGGGACCGGTCTGTCGCCCCCCCCTCCGGTGGCGAGCGGGCTGGCCGTCAGCCCCGGACCACGGCCCCCTTGACGCGACGCACCACGTCGCGCAGCACCATCTCCAGGGCCTCATCCTCGCTGGCCGCCCGAAAGGCGTCATGGTCGATGACCAGCGGGGCGCCGACCACGACCAGCGGCGCCCCGGCCGCCGGCAGGCGGTCCAGGTCCTCCAGCCGCAAGCCACCGACGGCCTGGACGGGGATGTCCACGGCGGCGACCACCGCGGCGAGGTCGTCCCACGGGGTGGCGCCGACCCGCTCGTGCCGCTCGTCGAACCCGGTGTGCACGATCACGTAGTCGCAGCCGTCGGCCTGCAGGGCCTGCGCCGCCGCGGGCTTGTCGGCCGCGGCGAGCACGTCGCCCATGACCTTGAGGCCGAAGTCCCGGGCCGCACGCACGACCGCACGCACGGTGGCCGGGTGCGCCTGACTCATGACCACCACCATGCTGGCGCCGGCTCGGGCCATCATCTCGGCCTCCAGGTAGCCGCCGTCCATGGTCTTCAGGTCGGCGACGACGGGGTGGCTGGGGAAGCGCTCGTGCAGGGCCCGCACGCCCCGCAGGCCCTCCGCCAGGATCAGCGGCGTTCCCGCCTCCAACCAGTCCGCGCCGGCACGCACGGCGATCTCTGCCACATGCAGCGCCTCGTCGACGGAGGTCAGATCCAGGGACACCTGCACCACGGGTGGGTGGGGGGCACGCGGGGGCACGGGACGCGCGGCGCTCGTGGCGCCAGGCTGGCTCATCGTGGGCCCTTCCTTTCATCGGCGGCCTGCGCCGGTGTTTCCACGCGGCATCTGAACACCCCTTGCCGTTCCCCACCCCAGGCCCCGCGCGGGCGCGCCGGCTGCACGGGACGGGTGTGACGCCACCCTGCCACGGCCGGAGAGGGAGGAGGTTGTGGGCACGGGCGGGCGAACACGGGAAAAGGGCGGACCGCCCCGGGGCGGCGCCCAGGGGGCTGGACCTGGAAGGGAGCGGGCCGCGTCTGCCCACCGGTTCCTCCGGTGATGCGGCGCCCCGCATGTCAGTCGGCGTGTCGGCGGGAACGGGCGGGGTCATCCCGCAGACGCCGGGAGGTGGCGTGTTGCGCGACGGGACGTCCGTCCCTCGCCCGCAGGGCGATGCGCCCGTCGACGCGCTCCCGGCGACGGAGCGGGCGCTGGCCGCCGCGGGCGACTTGGACCTCTTGCCACTTCCTCAATTGCTGCGCCGGCTGCACGACGCCAACGCCTCCTCCGCGCAGGCCGTGGCTGCCGCCTTGCCCCAGCTCGAACGGGCGGTCGACCTGCTGGTCGCCGGCTGGCGGCGGGAGGGACGGCTCGTGATGGTCGGCGCCGGTACCAGCGGGCGCATCGCCGCGGCAGAGGCCGCCGAATGCCCGCCCACCTTTGGCACCCCGCCGGAGCGTGTCGTCGCCGTCGTCGCCGGCGGCGAGCGGGCTCTCCGTGAGGCCGTGTAGGGCGCCGAGGACGACGCGGCCGCTGGCGTCCGCGCGATCAACGCGCTGGGCGTCGGTCCAGCCGACCTCGTGGTGGGCGTGTCGGCAAGCGGCACCGCGCCCTTCGTGGTCGCCGCGGTCCAGCACGCGGCCGAGCGACGGGCGCGGACGGCGGGGCTGACGGCGGTCGCGGCATCGCCACTGGCCGCGGCGGCAGGTGTCCCGGTGGTGTTGGAGACCGGCCCCGAGGCCGTGGCCGGATCCACGCGCATGAAGGCGGGCACCGCGCAAAAAATGGCGCTGAATCTCCTGACGACGGCCGCCATGATCCGGCTGGGCCATGTGTACGGCAACCGGATGGTGGACTTCCAGCCCACGAACGCCAAGCTGCGCGCGCGGGCGGTCCGCACCGTCGCCGAAGTGGCGCGCGTCGCGCCGGCCGCGGCCGAGACCGTGCTGGGGATGTGCAACTGGCGGGTCAAACCCGCCATCGTCTGCGCCGCGCTCCGCGTCGGCGCCCCGGAGGCGGAGCGGCTGCTCACCGCCGCGGAGGGGGACCTGCGTCGGGTGTGGCGGGGGCGCGCGGTGGGCGCCGACGACGACCGGACCGGCCGGGGCTAGAGCGGGCGGTCCGCCCAGGCTGGGGCGGGAGGGGGCGCGGACGTGCCTCTTGTGGTCATTGATGGCGGCGCCAGCAACGCCCGCGCACTGGCGGCCTCGGACGACGGGAGGGTGCTCGGCGCCGCGCGCGGGCCGGCCGCAGCCGCCGGGCCGCTTCCGGCCAGCGAAGAGGCGGCCGCGACCGGCGTGCTGGCCGACCATTTCGTCACACTGCTCGTGCCGCTGCTCTCCGGCGCTCCCGCTCCGGACGGGGGTGCCGCCGCCCCTGGCGGCATCGGCGGGGAGCGCCTGCACATCCTCGCGGGCCTGGCGGGCACGGCGCGCCCCGCGGGTGCGGCCCGGGCGGAGGCCGCGCTGCGCCAGGCCATGCGGCGCATGGGGATCACCCCAGTGGCCGTCGTGCTGACCACAGACGTCCACCTCGCCCTGCAGGCGGTAGCCACGGAGACGGCCGGCCCCGCGTCGGTGATCCTGGCCGGCACCGGATCCGTCGCTCTGGCCATGGATGGGCAGGGGCGCAGCGCGCAAGCCGGCGGATACGGCCGCCACCTCAGCGACGAGGGAGGGGGCTTCTGGCTCGGTGCCCGTGCCCTGGTGGCGGCGACACGGGCCGCGGACGGACGGGCGCCCGAGGCCCGCGCCCTCGGCGACGCGGCCGTCGCGGCCCTGGGTCTGACGGACGTCGACGCGCTGGTCGATGCCGCCCCGGCCCTCTGGGGGGCCCCGCCGCGGGTCGCGGCGCTGGCCCCCTTGGTGCTCCGGCTAGCCCTGGCGGGCGATCCCGCCGCCTCAGCCCTTGTGACCGAGGCGGGCGCGCGGCTGGCCGAACTCGCCCTAACGGCGCGTGGGCGCCTCGCGTTGCCCGCCTCGGCGCCACTGGGGTACGGAGGCGGGTTGCTCGCGGCGACCCTCGGCGAAGCGGAGGGGGCAGGCCCGCGGTCGCGGGGGGCGTCGCCAAGCGCGGCCGGGTCGACCCGGTCGGTCGGGGGCAGCGCGCCGGCCGGAGCCGGCGCGCCAGACGGGCTCGGGCTTCCCAACCCGCTGCCCGCAGCGGTCCGCAGCCATCTGCCCGACGCGCTCGCGGAGCGCTGGGCGCCGCTGGCCGCGCCTCCCGCCGT
>DAHWHV010000028.1 GCA_027335545.1 Clostridia bacterium | reverse complement strand
GCCGGGGCGGGACCCCATGGCCGAGGCGGGGCCGCGCGGGCCAGCGCCGTGGCGGGGCCGGGCCACCGAACCCCTCCGGCCCCCGGCACCGGACCGGGAGTCCCCGTCCCCGGCCGAGGTCGGCAGCGCGACCCACCTGGTGCTGCGTTACGTGGAGCCCAGCGGGGGGCGCGCGGCGATCCAGCGCTGCCTGGAAGCGCTCCTGGAGCGCCGGGCGCTGACCCCCGCGGCGGCGCGCGCGGTCGACGCCGCCAGCCTCGCCCGCTTCCTGGAGCGGCCGCTGGGGCAACGCCTGCGCGCGGCCCACGCCTCGGGAACCCTGCGCCGCGAGGTGCCGTTCTCGCTCCGCCTGGCGGCGGCCGAGGTCCACGGGACGGCGGTGGAGGGCCGGGCCGACGGGGAGTGGGTCCTGGTGCAGGGCATGGTCGATGCCCTCCTGGTGGAGGCGGATGGTCTGACCGTCCTGGACTACAAGACGGACCGCCCGGCGGGCGCCGCCGACCTGGCGGCCGCCGTCGCCCGCCACAGCCGGCAGTTGGGCTGGTACGCCCGCGCCGCGGGTGCCGCCTGGGGGCGCCCCGTGCGAGCGGCCTGGTTGGTGTTCCTCGGACTCGACCGAGACATCCCCTGCCCGCTGCCCCAGACCGAGCAGGGCCCGCGTGGGCGGTGACGCCTCCGGCTCCGCGGGGCGGCGGCCGGGGCCGCGCGCGGGGGAACCCGCCGGTGGGTCGCTCCCGCCATCCGGCCGCCACGGGGTGGCGGGGGGACGTCCTTCTCCGTGAAGTGCTTGAGTTGCAACCGCTTCCCCAAGCGGGCCAAAGTCGCGGCGCACGTCGGCGACACCGGCGGTGCCTGGGGGGGGCGCGGCGGTCGCCGTCCCCGCGCCCCTGCCGCAAGCCGCGGCGTGTCGCGGGGCCCCAGCGGGTGCGGCCAGCGTCGCCTCGCCCGCTGGCCTTCCTGGACGCAGGCCCCCCACCGGCAGGACGCCACCCTGGGAGGGGACGAGACCCGGCAGGACGCCCCGCGCCGGCACGGAATCCCTGGGCCGCACCCGGCGGGCGCGGCCCCTCCGCCCCCCCCCGGCGCCCGGGAGCCGCCGCGAAAAGCAGCAGGCGGCCCTCGACCACAAGGGGCCGTGGTCTGAGAGGAACGCGGGCCACAGCATCCGGAAGTGGGTGCGGCAAGCGCGGGCTCTTGCAGCACCCACGTGGGCGAGAGGGAGAGGCGCGGCACATGCTGCGAGTGGGAATCATCGGGGTCGGCCGCACCGCCGGCGGCCACGCGCGCGCCGCCCGGGCCCATCCGGACTCGACCGTGACGGCGGTGGCCGAGATCGACGAGGGCAAGGGCCGGGCCTTCGCGCAGGCCCAGGGGGGCATCGCCTGGCACGCCGACTACCGCGATCTGTGCGCCAGCGACGACGTGGATGCGGTCGTGGTGACTTCCCCCAACTTCCTGCACGCCCCGGCCACCCTGGCCGCCGTGGCCGCCGGCAAGCACGTCCTCTGCGAGAAGCCCCTGGCGGTCACGACCGCCGAGTGCACGGCCATCTGCCTGGCCGCCGGCCGGGCCGGGGTGCGGGTCGCGGTCGGCCACCACTACCATCACACCGGGCCGACGCTCGCCGCCCGCGCCGTGCTGCGGGCACGCGAGTTGGGCGCCCCGATCCTGGCGACGGATGTGTGGCACAAGTCCTTCTACGACCCGCCCCAGCGGCCGGCGTGGTTCCTCGACGCGGCCCGGGGCGGGGGCATGTGGCCGATGAACGGCAGCCACATGGTCGACCGGTTGATGTTCACGACGGGGCACCGCGTGCGGGCGGTGCGGGCGCGCGTGGGCAACCCCTTCTGGGGACTGCCGGCGACGGACGCCGGCCACGCCTTCCTGGTCTTCGATGGAGGGTTCACCGCCAGCGTCGCCCACGCCGGGTGGCGGGACGGCGTGAACCGCTTCGAGACGGAGTTCGTCTGCGAGCAGGGCTTCCTGCGCGTCACGGACCGCGAGGTGGCCCTCGGCCGGGCCAGGGCCTGGACCCCCGTGCCGGTACCGGCCGTGGACACCTTCGCCGCCCAATTCGCGGAATTCGCCGCGGCCTGCGCCACCGGCACGGAGACATCGGCCTCCGCCGAGTGGGGGCGGGAGGTCGTGGCCGTGCTGGAGGCCTGCGAGGTCTCCAGCCGGTTGGGGCGGGAGGTGGAGGTGGCCGATGTGCTCGCGGGCCGGGTCGGTGGGGGTTGACGCAGCCCGCTCGCCCCGATGGGCCGGAGGGGGCACGCGGCGCCGCCGGGCCCCTCCGGCGGGAGGGCTCACCCGGGCCCGGGGGCCCGCCCGCCGC
>DAHWHV010000025.1 GCA_027335545.1 Clostridia bacterium | reverse complement strand
CGCCGGGCCGGGACGCGCCGCGGCGGCGCAGGGTCGGCGTCCCCCGTGGCGGCACCGGCGGGCCGCGTGCCCTCGGCGGGGGCCCCGTCCTCCTCCCCGCTCTCACCGACCGGCCAGCGGCCCAACGCCGCCGGGGGGAGGCGGTGTTGCGGCGGCTCCGCGGTGCGGACGCCCCCGGACCGACCGCCCTCCGGCGCCCCTGGCGCCACGTGCGGCGTGAACTGGATGAATTGCTCAGGACGCGCGCGCTCCGCGTCGGGTCGCTCCACCGCCACGCTCCAGGACCTCCCGTCCTTGGAGGGTGCTGCCACAGTCCGCTTTGGCAACACCCTCCTCCGATGCTGGGCCACGCGGCCTCGGGGTCCGCCGCCCCTTGCGGTTCAGGGCCCGCCTGCGGCTGGTCCGCACCGACCCACGACGGCCCGCGGGGGAACGGCTTCATGCACCAGCGACGGGGCGTACCCGACCCCGGCCCCCCCGCCGCTGGTGCCAGACGAGCCGAAGCCTCCATGTGAGCGGTCGCTGCCCCGGCACGCCCCCGGCGCGGCGGCCCCAGCGCAGTTCGACACGGCTCACGGCCCGCCCTCCCTTCGAGGGCCCGGGGCGTCCTCGTGCGAGGAAGGTCACCCTGAAGGGGCCCCTCGGACGGCGGGCGCAGCCGGCGGGACGATGTGGGCCCGCCGCATCCGGCGTCCACCCGCCACACCGCTGCGGCCGCGCCCCCCCTGGCCGAGGGCGGACCGCGGACGCGGCCACCACCACTTCGCCCTGTGGGCCTTCTGGCCGACGGCCCTGCTCCGGAACGACGCCACCCGGCCACCCCGCCGGGGGCGGCAGGGGATGGGACGCTCCGAAGCCAAGTACACGGGTCGGCCCGGATCGCCGCCCCGGAGGGAGGCCGCGCGGTGCCCGCTCGCCCCACGGCCCTGTGGCTGGACTGCGACACGGGGATCGACGACGCCTTGGCCCTGCTGCTGGCCGTCGGGGAGGCGACCGCCGAGGTCGTGGGGTGTTCGACCGTCGCCGGGAACTGCCCGCTCCCCCAGGCCACGGAGAACACGCTGCGCGTGCTGGAGCTCGGCGGGGCGCGCCGCGTGCCCGTCCACCCGGGTGCGGCCGCGCCCCTGGTCGGGGCCGCGGCCGATGCGCGCCACGTGCATGGCGGCGACGGGCTCGGCGGTTGCGCGGCGGCCCTGCCGCCGCCCCGGGCCCAGGCGCAGCCCGAGCGCGCGGCCGCGGCGATCACCCGGGTGGCGCGGGCCCGCCCGGGCCAGGTCACGCTCGTCGCCACCGGGCCCCTCACCAACCTAGCCCTCGCCCTCGCCCTGGACCCGGAGTTGCCGAGCCGCGTCCGCCAGGTGGTCGTGATGGGCGGGGCCTACCTGGCGGCCGGCAACGTGGGCGCGGCCGTGGAGTTCAACGTCGGCGCCGATCCGGAGGCCGCGGCGGCGGTGCTGGGTGCCCCTTGGCCCCTGACCCTGGTGGGATTGGATGTGACCATGCAGGTCTGCGCCGGACCGGCGGAGGTGGCGGCGCTGCGCCAGGGCGGCGGGCGGGCGGCCCGCTTCTGCGCGGACGCCCTGGAGGCGTATGCCGCGGCCTACGAGGCCCTGGGGCACCGCCGCGAGGCACCGCTGCACGACCCCTTGGCCGTCGCCGTCGCCTGCGACCCGGCCCTGGTTGGGGCGCTGCAACTGCCCGTGGAGGTGGAGACAGGGGGCCGCCTCACCCGCGGGATGACGGTCGCCGACCGCCGTGTCCTGGAGCGGCCCGCCCTGCTCGCCGGCCGGCGCACGGCCCAGGTCTGCCAGGAGGTCGATGTGCGGGCCGCGCTCCGGCGCATGCTGCGCGGCTGGGGCGCCGCCTGACCCCGCCCAGCCGGGCCGGCCCCCCGGGCCACGCGCGTCCCTCCAGGCTGGCGGGACGCCCCTTCCACCCGTGCCAGATACTGAGGGTGCACCCAGGGCAGGCCCCTGGCCTCGCGGGCGCGAAGCATCGCCCACCCGCCTGGGGTCCGGTCGGACCCAGGGGCGCGTGTGCCACCCAGGGAGCCTATTCGGAGCCGAAAGGGGCGGAAGCCTGGTCGGGAGAGGCGTGCGGCGGCCGGGACGACGGCTGGCCCGCCTGCCTCGCACCCCCCAGGGATTGCCTTGATCCAACGGGCCACAGGGCCGAGGCCGAGGCTGGCGCGCTCCGGCCGCCGGGCGCTGAACCGGGGCGGGGCCGCCGTGCTGGCCGCCG
>DAHWHV010000007.1 GCA_027335545.1 Clostridia bacterium | reverse complement strand
CCGGCGGGGCGCGTGCTGGGGGTGGTTCCCCAGAGCCGGGCCTGCGGCGGCCGCGACCGACGGCTCAAAGGCCGTCGTCGAAGGACCAGTCGTTCTGCCAGCGCTCGTCGATGGGGTCGGCGGCGCGCTGGAAGCGGATGTCGGTGGAGAGGCGGATGCGGCCACGCGGGTCCACGTTCATGGACGCGGCGTGGATCATGTACGGGCTGTGCACGACCATGTCCCCGGCCTCGTAGTCCGCCACCAGCCAGCGGCCGCCCATATCGGCGGCGAGGGTCGGCAGGTCTTTGGTCAGCCAGCCGGTGGCCATGTGCCGGTTGTAGGCCCGCACCCGCTCCTCCGGCGAGAGGTCGGCGGCGCGCACGCCGTAGGCGGTCTCCAGCTGGCGGCCGAAGGCGTCCGAGCCCTCCAGGTACAGGAGCCCGCCCATCTCCACGGGGGTGTCGCCGAGCGGGATCCAACTGGTGCAGAGGTGGTCCGTCCCGCCCCGCAGGTACACCAGGTCGTAGTGGGCGCCCGTGCAGTGCATGTCGCCGGGTCGGGTGTGGCGGAGGAGCTTCCGCTTGTGGAGGTGGACCGGCCCCCCCAGGAAGGCCTCATAGAACGAGACGATGGGACCGCTCAGGCAGAAGGCCTCGTACTCGGGCGAGCGCACGAGTTGCTGCAGCGCCTGCCGGCTCCGCGCCCCGTCCTCCGGCCCCCCGGCGTACACGCCCTCGGTCGCGTCGGCGGTCGGGGCGATCAGGCCGCTTGGCCGCATGGCCTCCAGGTAGTGACGCCGGAAGGCCCAGACGTCGGCGGGCGGCAGCAGTCCCCTGAGCCAGAGGTAGCCCTGCGCGCGGTATTGGGCGCGCAGCGCCGGCAGGGGCGTGCCCGGGTCCGAGGGCACCAGCCAGCCGAGGCGCTCCGCAGACATGTCCAGGGGGAAGCCGTTGCTGCGCAGGGGGGGCAGCGGGCGAGCCGGAACATGGTACGGTGCGGCGTCCAGACGGGCGGGCATCGATCTCCGCCTCCATACTCCGTCCGGCGACTCCGGGTCGGCCCCTCCGCTCGGCTCCCGCGTCGCCGCGACGGGCCTCCTGCTGGCCTCCCACGGCGCCTCCACCGGCAGCCACGGGTCCTGACGGAGGGGACTCGGCCGCCCGGGGCCGGGCGAGGGGCCGGCAGGCTGAGCGTCATGTTCCCGGGGTGGCGCGCAGCCTGCCCTGCGCGCCGCGGCAGCGGCAGCGGGGATGCGCCACCGCCCGGTCGTCCCCGCTGGCTGGCTTGGCGGCCCCCCCCCCCCCCCCCGGGGAGCCATCCACCGGCCGACGCGCCTGCAGAGATGCGGGGAAACCCTCACGGCGTGCGTCCACGGTCAGGGGCGTGCCGCCACACACGCTTCCACAAGGGTCGGCCGGACCCCTTCCGTCCGTGCACCGCCGAGGACGGGAGGGTACCGGACCGGGGCGAGGCGGGGCGATCACCCGCCCCCGATCCCGCGGCGCATGATCCCCAGCCCCACCGTGCGGGGCGGGCGGCGAGGGCGCGCCGCTCCCCGACCGGGAGGACGGCCAAGCGGGCCACGCGGTCACCGATCGGCAGCGTGCGGTCTCGGGGGAATGTGCGGCGGGCCCTGCCGCAGGGCCCACGCCTGGCCCGGGCCTTGGGGGGTGACCGTGGGGTGGCCGTGGGGTGGTGGCCTGGGCTCCCGCCGACGCCGGGACATATCCGGCCGTGGGACCCCCGCCCGCCCGGGCCGGCCGCACCGCGCCCCTGGCGCGACACCGCTGGGATGCGACGCATGCAGGCTGCCGGGAGCGTACCCGCTGGCCGCGGCACCCCAAACGGACCGGGTCCCGGTCCGCCGGGTCGCGCCTCCCGCCGCGGCGCCGGCAACCGCCCGCAGGGAACGGCGGGGGGCCCGCCGAGGCCAGGAGCAGAAGCCTGTGCCGCAGAACCTCTGCGGCATCTGCGTGGCCTGTGTGCCCCAGCGGAGGGGCCCATCCGGCACAGACGCAGGGAGGTGCGCCCCACGGAGACCCCCGGAGAACTCTGGCGGCTCGGGGCCGGTGCCCTCGCTGCGCTGATCCGCGCGCGACGGGCCTCCAGCCGTGAAGTGGTCGCGGCCCACCTGGGGCGGATCTCGGTCCTGAACCCGGGGCTGGGGGCCCTGACGGCCGTGCTGGCCGACTCGGCCCTGGCCGCGGCGGACGAGGCCGATCGCGCCCTGGCCGCCGGCGAGCCGCTGGGACCGCTGCACGGGGTCCCCTTCACGGTCAAGGAGAACGTGGATGTGGCCGGGAGCGCCACCACCCAGGGCTCGGGCTGCCCGCGGTGGCCGTGCCCGTCGGCGTGGCCAACGGCCTGCCCCTGGGCGTCCAGCTCATCGGGCCCCGCTTCCGCGAGGACCTCTGCCTGGACGCGGCGGAGGCCATCGAGCAGGTGCTGGGCGTCCTCACGCCAATGGAGCCACGCTTGCCCTGAGCGAGGCGCGCGCCAGGCAGCCCCCTGCGGGCGACTCCGTCCCCGGCCTCCAGGGACCCAGGGGATGCGCCGCCGGCTGACCTGAGCTCGGATGGCGGGAGGCTCGGCCCGGCGGGCCCCAGCGCCCTGTCGCCGGCTCCGTCGCGGGGGGCGGCGGCGGAGGTTCAGGCCGACGGTGGGACGCACGGGCGCGGCACCGACGGGCGGCGCCTCCGGCTTCCCTCAAGGGCGGGGCGACATCCCGCCAGGGTCGCGCCGACGGCCAGCGACGGGGCGGGCGCCGGGCG
>DAHWHV010000616.1 GCA_027335545.1 Clostridia bacterium | reverse complement strand
CGGCGCCAACGTGGGGACGACGCTGATCCCGCAGGTCTTCGCCGTGCTGTCCGTTCGCTGGAGCGCGACCGTGCCCTGGGGGGTGCTGGGCGGGGCCGTCGCGTGCGGCGCCGCTCTGTGCGCGGTCCCCCGGGGTCGCCGGATCGGCCTGGGGCTGCTCGCCGCCGCCTGCCTCTGCGGCGGGTTCCGCCTCCTGGCGGAGGCGAGCGGGGGCGGGCTGCCCGTCGCCGCCCAGGTGCTCAGGGTCCGCGGCTCCGCGCTGGGGGCCTTCGCCGTGGGGGTGGCGGTCAGTGCCCTGGTCTTCTCTAGCGGGTTCGCGATCGCGGTCGTGCAGGGCCTGGCGACGGCGGGTGCCCTGCCCCTGCAGGCGGGCATCGCCTTCGTCTGCGGTGCCAACGTCGGCACGACGGCGGATGTGCTGTTGGCCGCCGTGGGCGCCCGGGCGCGTGGCCGGGCCACCGCCCTGTTTCACCTAGCCTTCAACCTGCTGGGCGCCGGGATCGGGCTGGCCCTGCTCCACCCCCTGGCCGTGCGGCTGGTCGCGGCCCGCATCCCCCCGGCGAAGGCGCTGGCCCATGTGCACACGGGCCTGAACCTGTTGTGCGGTCTGGCCGTGCTCCCCTTCCTCCCCCTGGCCGCCCGCCGCGTGGCCCCGCTTTGCGCCCGGACGCCCGACCGGCCCGGTGCCCGCCCACGTTGAGATTTGGTCCCTCATCGCGGATAATCGGGCGAGCGGAGCACCGCTGTGGTGCTCCGCTCGCCCAAGGCGAGCTTCGCCCCGCTGCGGCGTGCGGGCAGGCATCCGAGGCCGATCATCGGCGGGCGCACCCCCTTGCCGATTCGCATCCGCTGGGAGGTGGCTCATGGCCGAGGTTGCCCCCGCAACCTTTCCGAAGAAGACCGTGCGCGACGTGCCCGTCGAGGGCCGGACCGTTCTGGTGCGCGTCGATTTCAACGTGCCGCGCAGCGGCGGTCAGGTGACCGACGACACGCGCATCCTGGCGTCGCTGCCGACGATCCGCTACCTGTCCGAGCGGCGGGCGCGCGTGGTACTCTGCAGCCACCTCGGCCGGCCGAACGGCCGCCGTGTACCGAGCCTCAGCCTCCGCCCCCTGGCCGCCATCCTGGAGGGCCACCTCGGCCGGCCGGTGGCGTTCTGTCCCGACGCCGTGGGCCCTCGGGCCCGGCGCACGGTGGAGGCCATGATCGGCGGGGACGTGGCGTTGTTGGAGAATACGCGCTTCTACCCCGAGGAGGAGCGCAATGACCCGGTGTTCGCCCGGGCTCTGGCGTCGCTGGCGGACCTGTTTGTCAACGACGGCTTCGGGGCGGCCCACCGTGCCCACGCCAGCACGACGGGAGTCGCCGCCTGCCTTCCCGCCGTGGCGGGGCTGCTGTTGGAGCGGGAGGCGGTCGCCCTCCAGCGCCTGCTGGAACCCGGGCGACCCTTTGTGGCCATCGTCGGTGGCGCCAAGGTCTCGGACAAGATCGGTGTCCTCCACCATCTGCTGCCCCGAGTGGACCGTCTGTTAGTCGGCGGGGGGATGGCCAACACGTTCCTGCTCGCCTTGGGTTACGACATGGGGCGCTCCCTGGTGGAGCGGGAACACGTGCCCGCGGCGGAGCGCCTGATCGCCGCCGCCAAGACCGTCGGCGTGGAGTTGCTGTTGCCCCTTGACCTGGTCGTGGGCAACTTCTTCTTGCGGGAGGCCGACCACCGCGTCGTGCAGGTGGAGCAGGTGCCGGAGGAGTGGCTCGCGCTGGACATCGGGCCGATGACGGCGGAACGCTTCGCCGCCGCGTGTACGGGGGCCGCGACGGTCTTCTG
>DAHWHV010000613.1 GCA_027335545.1 Clostridia bacterium | reverse complement strand
GCCGCCGCGCGCCGATGCGGCGCTCGCGGCGAGCCGCCCGCCCGGGCGCGACCCCCGGGGTGCCCCGCACCGCACTCACGCCCAGGGCCCCAGGCAGCCACACCCGTCCCTGGGCGGGGGCGTCGGGGACGACGGGGGGGCGGCCCCCCGCGGTCGGGTCGGACCGACCGGACGGCCTGGGCCCGACCCGGGGCGGGGCCTGGATGGGGACTGCGGGCCCGGCGCGCCTGCCGTTCACGCCCCTGGGCGCCCGCTGCCGCGCAGGCGGCGCACGCCACCGAGCACGGCGGTGGCACCGAGCAACGCCACGCCGAGGCCGGCGATGGGTAGGGCCGGATTCAGGCCGGTCTTGGGGATGGCCTGGCCGGTGGAAGAACCCGTGGAAGAACCGGTCGAAGAGGCGCTCGAGGAGCTGCCGGAGCCCTTCGTCGCAGTGCTGGACGAGGCGGCCGAGCTGGGCGGGTCCGCCTTGGCCTTGGTGGTGCCGGTCGAGGCCGTCCCGTTGCCGCCCGTGCTTGAGGCGGCGGGCTGCGAGGCGGCGGGGTTGGCCGTCGTGGCGGCCGTGGGGCCGCAGCCCGCGACCAGCGTCAGGGCCAATCCGAGCACCGCGCCGCCACCGATCAGGGCCCTGCGGTGCCGGCCGTCCCTGCGCGCCTCCGCCACCGGGGGCGTGCCGTCCTGCGTCATCGTCCTCACTTCCCTTCCCGTCCATGGGGGCGCCCCTGCCGCGCCGGGAACGGGGCTGGGACCCCGGCAGGGGCCGGCTTCGGGGGTGGGCACACCGATGCCTGCTCCTGCCATTCGCGGACGTGCCCGATTTTGTGACCCACGGCGCGAAAACCGCTGGGTACGCGCGAGGCCTGGCAGAGCATGGTTGCGCCCCCCAAACCATCAGACGCTCGCCTGCCTCCGCCGGTTCCCTGCCTCCGCCAGCGGGCCTTGGGCGAGCCGGGGGCCGAGATCCGGTCCGGGGTCCGGCAGGCCCTGGGGAGTGCGGCGCCAAAGAGCGGGGGACCACCGGGGCGCGGGGTGCCCGGCGCGGGAGGGTGGGCGGGGACCCGGTGGAGAGAGGGGTGGCCGCATGGCGGAGCCGCTGGTGGGGCCGATCCGGTTGGGCTTTGTCGGGACCGGTGACCGTGCGCTGGAGGAGATGCGGCACCTGGCGGTGCTGCCGGGGGTGGAGTTGGCGGGCTTCTGCGACGTGGCGCCGGAGCGCTGCGCGCGCGCGTTGGACGAACTCAACGCCCACCTGGGCCGGCGGGGGCTGGCCCCTCTGCGGGTGCCCTGCTTCACCGAGGTGGCGGGCCTGCTGGAGGCCGCCGACCCACACGGGGTGTACGTATCCGTGCCCCCGTTCGCCCACGGCCCCGCCGAGCACGCCATCCTCGCCGCCGGCCGGGCCCTGTTCGTGGAGAAGCCGGTGGCCCTGGATCCCGGCGTCGGCCGCGAGGTCGCCGCCCACGCCGCCGCCGCGGGCGTGGTCACCTGCGTCGGCTACCAACTGCGCTACGGCGCGGCCGTGCAGCGCGCCCGGGAGCTGCTGCGCGAGCGCACGATCGGGCTCTGCGTCGCCAACCGCTTCGGGGGGGTGCCCGGCGCCCCCTGGTGGCGCGTCCAGAGCCGCTCGGGGGGCATGCTCGTCGAGATGCACACCCACGCCGTGGACCTGCTGCGCTACCTGGCGGGGGAGGTGGCCACGGTCTACGCCCAGGCGGACACCCGGCTGCTGACCTCCCTCCCCGACCTGGACATCGACGACGTCAACGCCGTGACCCTCCGCTTCGCCTCGGGGGCGATCGGGACGGTCACCAACTCCTGCGCCCTGGGGGGCAACCTCCGGCTGCCGGGGCTGGACGGCCTGCACGTCGTGGCGCAGGGCCTGACGCTGAGCCTGCACGGGCTGACGGGCACGGCCCGCTTCAGCGACGCGCCCGACGAGGAACTGCCGCGTGGTGGCGACGTCGGCGCCGCGCTCAACGCGGCCTTCGTGCACGCCCTACGCACGGGGGATCGCTCCCGCATCCTCTCCGACTACGCCGACGGGCTGCGGACCTTCGAACTCACCCACGCCGCCCATCGCAGCGCCCGGGAGGGGCGCGTGGTGGCCGTGGCCTGAGGCCCGGGTGGGGGCGCCGCGCGCCCCCACCGGCCTCCGCGCCCGGGGCCTACCCCCGGGAGAGCACGTCGCGCAACTCCAGCGGGGCCGCGGCGAGTTGGCGGTTGCCCTCCTCGAGCATGCGCCGACCGGCCAGGACGCAGACCGAGCCCTCCGGCCTGCCCTGGGCCAGCGCCGCGGCCAGGGCCCGCCGCACCCCGTCCACGGACGCCCCCAGCGTGGCGGTGTGGCGGGCGTCGCGCATCTCGGGGGTCAGTCCGGCCAGGTGGCGCTGCAGGGCCGTCCCCGTGGCCTCCCCGGGGCGGATGGGCCGCTCGCCCCCCTTGAGCGTGGCGATGATCGCGCGGTCCACGTCCGTCTGGGTCCAGGCGGCCCCCTCGACCCACCCCTGGGCGTCGGAGAAGACCCGCAGGGTACGCACGATGTGCGGGTCCTGCCAGGAGAGCAGGGACATCTGCCCGGAGAGGGCGTCGTACGAGCACGAACCGCCATAGGCCGTGCCCTTGAAGCGGATCTCCGGCACCAGGTAGTCGCCGGTGAGCAGGTGTGCCCCCACCGCCAGCAGGGCGGAGTCCGGGTGGGTGTAGTGCGGGGCCGGGAAGGCCTCCGCGCAGTAGGCGACATCCAGGGGGGCCACCAGCCCCGTGCGGCGCCGCTCGCCCGCCTGCCCGCCGGCCTCCGCCGGGCGCGGCCGGGCCTGCAGGCGGGCCGCCCACTCGCCCAGGGTCCGGCGCACCGCCGCGTAGGCCGCGTCCGACCCCGTGAAGCTCGCCGTCAGGCGGGTCGTGCCCAGCAGCGCGTCGCGGATGCCCAGGATCTCCGCGGCCACCCCGTCCCCCAACTCCGCGTAGCGCGCGTTGAGCCGTTCCAGCAGCTGGAGCTGCGGCACCCCGTACATCCGCTCCAGGAGGCGGCCCTCGGGGTGCAGGCCCTGGGCCGCGTAGCGCAGGGCCGTCCCCACGCCCCCGTTGACCAGTCCCGTGCGTGCGGCCGCCAGCGCCTGGTCGAGGACGACCTGCAACCGGGGCGGGTCGCGCGGGTCCAGCGCGAAGACCAGGTCGCCCAGGACGGCCAGGGCTTCCGCCAGTTGGTGGTCCAGGGCCTTCAGCGAGAACTGCACCTGCCGCTCGCCGCCGGCCGCCACGCCGCGCAAGAGGGCCGGGCCGCAGTGCAGGCCGCCGGTGGCCGCGGCGACCCGCTCGGCGATCCGCTCGTACCCCATCCCGGCGGCGCCGAGCTTGTGGATGGCGTCGGCGTAGCGGGGCACGTAGGCCCACTGCTCCGGCCCCAGCCCCGCGGCGTCCAGGGACAGCGAGAGGTAGTTGATCCCGTTGCTGAACACGTCGTTGCGCAGCAGCTCGACGCGCTCGCCCAAGCGCTCCACGGTCGTCGGGATGTGCCGCGGCCGGGGCGGGACATCCCCGATGCGCAACTGCGGCAGCAGGGCCACGGCCTCGGGCGGGTTGGGGGTGCCGGCGGCCTCCTCCACCTGGGCGGAGGCGGCGGCGATCCGTCGCACCTCCTCGTCGGAGAGACGGGCCCGGGTGGCGGCCATCCGGGCGGCGAAGGCGGCGTCCAAGCGCCCCTGGTACTCGGCACTGGGCCGCAGCACCGTCAGCAGCCGGTGGGGGTTGTCCAGCAGGCGTTCCTGGATGAGGCGGTTAAAGTAGCGGGGATCGGCGCGGTAGCGGCTCCGGCAGTCCTCCAGTTGCTTCCTGGCGGCCAGGAAGGGCAGGGGGTCGGCGCCCAGGCGCCAGGGCTCGACCAGGCGCCAGCGCAGCATCAGGGGGTATTGGGAGAGGATCTCCAGGCGGCCGTACGCCGCCTGGTCGAAGGCCGCCTCGACCCGGGCCGCCGGGAGGTCCGCGGCGGCGATCCCCTCCAGCGTCTGCACCACCAGCCGCTCGAAGGCCTCCGCGCGGTCGGGCTCGCTGCCCTTCAGGCCCACCTGGTAGACCCCTTCGGCCCCGATGCCGCGGTAGCCGGTGTGGGTGGGGGCCTGGCCCAGGCGCGAGTCGACCAGGGCCCGGCGCAGCGGGGCGCCCTCGTTGCCGTCCAGGATCCAGTCCAGGACCTCGAAGGCCACGTCGTCCTCGGGGTCGGTGGCCGTGGCGCACAACCACTGCAGCAGCAGGAACGTCTTCTGGGAGAGCGACTCGCCCTCCGGGGCCTGGTATTCGTGCTCGGCGCGGCGGGGGGCGCTCCAGCGCGGCTGCCGGGCGATGGGGGGCGTCACGGGCCGGCGCTCGAAGCCGCCCAGGCGGTGGTTCAGGAAGGCGAGGTGCTCGCGCAGCGGGATGTCGCCGGAGGTGAAGAAGAAGGCGCAACAGGGGTGGTAGTAGGTAGCGAAGAAGCGGCGCAGCCCCGCGTAGGTCAGGTCCGGGATGGCGGCCGGCCGGCCGCCGGAGTCGTGTGCGTAGATCGTGTCCGGCAGCA
This sequence comes from Clostridia bacterium, assembly GCA_027335545.1. The sequence goes on along the minus strand of DAHWHV010000613.1, from coordinate 840 downwards.
GGCCGGCCTCGGCCTCCCCCGAGAGGCGGACCTCCGGGCGGGCGTAGTACCCCTTCATCTCGTTGTAGACGATGCCGGTCTCGGTCAGGGCGCCGACCGGGTCGGCCGGGTCGGCCGGCGTGAGCCGGTGGCCCTCGCGGGCAAAGGTCACCTCGGCCAGCTGGGGGTGGAAGACGGCGTCGAAATAGACGTCCGCCAGGTTGAACAGGTCCTGCCGCACGGTGCTGGCGACGGGGTAGCAGGTGTAGTCCGCCCCGGTGAAGGCGTTGATGAACGTGCCCATGCTCATCTTGATCAGTTCGAAGAAGGGCTCCCGCACCGGATACTTGCGCGAACCGGCGAGGACGGCGTGCTCCAGGATGTGGGCTGCCCCCGTGTCATCCCCGGGGAGCGTGGGCAGGGTGATCGAGAAGAGGTTCTCGTTGTCGTCCACCGCCAGGTGGCAGAGCCGGGCCCCGCTGCCGCTGTGCTCCGCCTGGTAAAGCACGGCGCGCAACTCGGGCAACGGCGTGGCCGCCTGCAGCGTGAAGCCCTCGAGCCGCTGGCCCACGCGCACATCCCCGTCTGTGGTCACCGCCACCACTCCCTCTGCCCCGTCCCAGCCCCTGTTGGCCGGCGGGGCCCCGGTCCCTGCCGTCCGTGCGCGGGAGTGAGTCGCGGCGCCTGGCGCCGGCGTCGCCCCCGGGGGCCGGGCCCACGGCCCGCCCGGTGTCCCCGGGCTCCGCCCTCGAGGCCGCAAAGGAGCGTGCCCCAATCCGCCGAGCGTGCCCACCTCGACGGGGGCCCGCCCGTATCCGCCCCCGCCCCCGGCCTGGGCCGTCGGCGCGTGCGCGCCTGGGG